>JBLHVW010000025.1:0-31879 GCA_047628775.1 Salibacteraceae bacterium
ACGACTTCTTAGCTGAGAAACGTTAGGCTTAATAGAAAATAAAACCGAAGACATGTCAATAGAGTCAAATTTTACTTTTCCTGCAAAACTAATTTCCACAAAAATGGAGTGGGAGGATGTCGTTCTGAATGAAACAGTTCTTGATCAGGTGATGGAGATCAATACCTGGCTCGAACATGGATCTAGAATAATGAATGAATCTGGATTGGGAAAAAAGATCAAACCAGGCTACCGTGCTTTATTTTATGGTCCTCGGGGAACAGGAAAAACATTAACGACAACTTTACTTGGAAAATCGTCAAAAAGAGATGTCTATAGAGTTGACCTTTCAATGATCGTTTCAAAATCCATTGGTGAAACCGAGAAAAATCTGGCGAAGATATTTGATACTGCCTCATCATATAAGGATTGGATACTGTTCTTTGATGAAGCGGATGCCCTATTTGGTAAGCGAACTAACGCAAATTCTTCAAATGACAGACAAGCCAATCAGCAAACAGCTTATTTATTGCAACGCATTGAAGATTTTCCGGGCGTCGTAATATTGGCGTCCAATTTGAAGGCCAATATGGATGAGGCTTTTAGCAGAAGATTCCAGATCATGATCCATTTTAATATTCCAACCCCCTGGGAGCGTTTACGGTTATGGAAAAATGCGTTTTCGGCTAACTGTACATTAGATTCGAGTATTGATCTCCATCAAATTGCTGAAGATTATGAATTGGCGGGAGGAGCCATTAAAAATATTCTGCGTTATTGCGAATTATTGGTCGTAGAACGAAACGATACCATGATAACCAAACAAGAATTATTGACCGGTATAAGAAGCGAATTTAAAAAGGAAAGCATAAGACGCGCTGAGTGATACATTTGAATGGAATAGTGCAAAGATATTGACTACAGAAAAATTGCTTACGTTGCTTAGATCAACACAAGGACAGGTTAGAACTGATGAGGCGAAAACCCTATTTATTACAGATTTAATGAAGCTCAGAGCCACCCTTAATGAATTAGTTATCAAATGTGAAAGCGTTTATGCCAATGATCGCGAAGAAGAAAAATGCGAAAATGAAAAGAAACTTAAGACTGTAAATGATTATTAAACACTGATTATCATAGTATTTTAAAAAAACAACAACAGCTCACATCATTAGTGGGAATATAAGTTTATTACACACGCTAAGCTTAAGTATCGGCCTAATTCCTCGCGTAATCAATCAAGTATATAAATCTATATTCAAAAGCTTAATCACTTTTTCTTATATTCGGTAAAAAAAAATTGGATAGAAGCTATGCCTCTGCCTAGCGCTGTCCGTTAGCATTCATAAAAATGAATTGGAATACCAAATTAGTAGCAATAAATTCAAATCAAGGTAAGTGGAAGCTCATACTTATCACAGGAGTATTTGTTTTTATTTTCACTAATATCTTTGAACCATTCGGAATTTATAATTCTGAAGATAAAAGTGGATTTGAAGTGTTTTTAGAAATAAACATAGCAATTATAGGTGTTGTTTCTAGTCTTACTTTCTCCCAGTTTTTTATTCGTAAAGTATTTAGATTATACAGTTTTACCTTTTTAAACATTGTGTTTTGGTTTATACTAGAATCAATTATTATTGGACTTGTATGGACCTTGCTTACTACCCTCATTGATGGCAGTAGCCCTTTGTTTTTTGACCTGTGGTTTATTAATGCTTTAGAATCTATTTTTTTAATAGGGCTGCCCTATTTCGGAGCAATTGCTTACATTTCGTTTAGTGAGAAAAACAGGATAGTTACTCATTTAAAAGATCAGCTGAATAAAGAAAAAATTGATCCAGACACTATCATTTCTTTCAAAGAGCACTCAAATAAAACTAAATTAAGTTTACGCTTAATAGATGTATTGTATTTAGAATCTAGTGACAACTATGTTGTTATTTATTACTCAAATGGCGATAAATTAGAAAAAACGGTGCTACGAAATACAATCAAACAACTCGAAAAAGAGTTGATACCTTATGAGATTATTAGATGTCATAGGTCTTATATGGTAAACCCAATTAACATAAGTAGAAAAGAAAAAACTGCTGCAGGATTGAACCTCTTTTTCGGGAAGTTTGAGAAAACAGTTGTGCCCGTTTCTAAATCTTACATTTCAGAATTAGAAAAAATTCTTGCATAAGAAATAGTCCTATTTCTATCTGAATTCACAATTCAAGATGTTGTGGTGAAATATGTCTCACCACAAAACGCTTCATTCCACCCCGAATAGAGCCATTCTATCACATTCATTTTTTTTAAGAGTTTTGATTACTAATATTTGCATTGTAAAAGTAGTGATAGATTATTAATACGTTATTAATCAACTACTTGTAATATATTAATCAAAAATAAAAGAATGAAAATTATGAAATTAACAGTTGTATTAATTGCGTTAACAAGCCTTGTTTTTTTGGCTTTTGGTTCGTTAGAATCTTTGGAACAAAGAAAAATAAACGGTACTCAGACTATACCAACAGAAAACAACAAATTATTAAAAAAATGGAATCTGAGTCATTACGAATTGTTTGGATCTGACTTTGACCCAGAAATAAAGGAACAAGAAGACTACGTTCATTTTAAAAAGGGCGGTATTTATTCGAGTAAGTCTAAGGGGGTCTTGGAAGATGGTAATTACACGTTAACTGCACAAACAATTATAATGACAAGCAATACGGAGGGTGGAGAGTTAAAGCTCAATATTAAAAATCTAACAGAAAAAACACTGTCTGTTTCGATTGACGACCCTGAAGATTCAGATGCACAATATTTAACGATTCACTTTAAAAATAAATAATAATGAGTATTCAAGAAATAGCAGTTCTTTTCGAGACATCCCAATTAATGAATTTGGTTGCCATCTTTTTTATTTTTAATATTTCAATAATAGCGATCGAAATAATCTTTGATTTAGCCAAACGAAAAGGCAGAAATTGGAAAGATACCTTATCCAATATTGCCATCTATTTTTTAGGCCATCTTACAGAAAAGCTGGTGCTTGGTTCGTTGAGTTTATTGGCTTTGTTGCCCATTTATTATTTTATTCCATATACTATTCCAATGACTTGGTGGTCTTGGGGATTAGGGCTATTAGCAGCAGATTTTACTTATTATTGGATGCACCGCCTGGAGCATGAACATCGTATTTTATGGGCAAGTCACAGTGTACATCATTCTTCTAAGGAGTACAACTTATCCGTTTCGTTTCGCTTAAGTATTATTGAAGGTCTCTTTGAATGGCTGTTTTTAATTCCAATGATCCTTGCCGGATTTAACCCTTTTCAGGCAATTATATGCCTAATTTTTGTGGTCCAATATCAAACATGGATTCACACTGAAAAAATCAACAAATTAGGTTGGTTGGATGAAGTATTTAATACACCATCAGTTCACAGGGTTCATCACGGTTCAAACCGAAAATATCTCGATAAAAATTATGGAGGTGTATTAATGATTTGGGATAAAATTTTCGGGACATACAAACGTGAAGAAGAAAAAGTAATATTCGGTTTAACTCAGAATATAAACACCAATAACCCTCTTAAAATAAATTTTGTTGAATATAAAAACATATGGAAAGAGGTTAAACGTTGCAGAACATTCAATGATAAGTTGAGAATTATATTTGGGAACCTCATCTGGAAGCCAGCTTATTTCAAAAAGAATAAGACGCATTAAAATGACAGTAGCTGTTTTTGGAGCAGTAACAATTTGTTCACTAAAACAGCTACTACTTCTAGTTTCCAATAATTTAAAAATGAATATATCGAAATATGACAACAATAATTTCATCAACAAACAGACTAGAAAGTAAGAGTCTAAAAGTAGCAAAAGAGGCTTTTTTACTAATGAAAGAACTCACAGATAATCAGGTTAGACTGCTTGATTTGTCAGAAATAAATTTTGAAAATTTGAATACACCTTTTTATCAAAGTAATTCAAAATATGCAAATAATATAAGAGATGAGTTTTTAATACCAGCTCAACAATTTGTGTTTATTATACCGGAGTACAATGGAAGTTTTCCTGGAATTCTAAAATATTTTATTGATACGATTTCAACAACAGGTTTCAGCGAAACATTCCATAATAAAAAGGCGTTACTGATTGGCGTGTCGCAAGGTAGGGCAGGTAATTTAAGAGGGCTGACACATTTTGCTTCGATTTTAATGCATATGAACGTAACAGTAATTCCGCAAAGCCTTCCATTATCATCTATTGATAACAAATGGGACGAAAAAGGAACATTGATTGATTCGACAAAAAAAAGGATTCAAAAACATCTACAACTAATAAATTAAAAATGAATTTAAATTTTTCAATGGTGCTTATTTCTTTGTTGATTGCCAATTATTCAAAGGCTCAAAACCAAAACGAACTCATAAATATTGTGTACAGATCCACTGCTCAAGCATCCATAAACAATGAACTACATGATGTTTTAAATGAAGTTAATTATGCCAATTCATTTTTAAATTTTTCAATAAATTATGGGCACTCTTTTAAAGACACAACATTATCTATGACCTATAGCTTAGGTTACAATAACGTTAGTCAAGATCTGGATTTATCTTATGTTACGGATAATACGTTGTTAGGTTTATTGCCAAATAAATACTACGAATATCCTCAATTCTCACAATTATCAATATCCACTGGTATAAACAAAGTACTAAAAAACAATTGGTCGATAACAGGAATGCTGACCACTAGCATAGTGGATGATTTTTTCAAACCTGAATTACCCACTAGTGTCAATTTTGGAGGCTTAACTTATGTTGAGAAAGAACACAACCAAAAGTTAAGTTACGGTCTTGGATTGTTTTTGGGACAAACAGAAAATAGGTTAGTTCCCTCTTTTGTTTTGAGCTTTAATTATCAAAATAAAAAAAGGGGTATTGAGATTTTATTTCCCTCCAATATAAGAATGTGGCAAATGATTAATAAAAAAAGTTATTTAGAAATGAATGCCTATTCAAATTTTTATTCTCTAAGATACAACCCTGACAACCCTGTACATTCTATGGATATCATTTCTACTATTCCAGAGTTTACTTATAATTATATTTGGGATGACTTTTTAAGATTTAAAATAGGTGTCGATTTCCCTTTAAATATGGTAACAATAACTGCAAAGGATGAAATTGTTGAATACAACCAATTCAGTTTAGGATTGAAACTAGGTTTGAGCTTAGTTATTGATTGAGCATTGATCCGTTTCAACGAATGCTAAAGAAAGGTAGCTCTCGATGCTAGATCCATAGCAAGGAGATTCTTCTTCACAGGCGAGCACGTCTCACAGTTTTACTGAACCATTCAAATCAATACCGTGCCCTCTGATAGATAAGCGATGTGCCTACTGACAAAAGTCTAAAACCGTTTTCTATTTGTCTTTTAGTCTCTACCTTTCGTTTTTGACATACGCAGCTAAGCCTAACCCAACCGTTAGCCACAAGCAAAAAAATCACTTTAACTTAAGTGCTACTAAAAAGAAGCATTTATTACATAAATACAATGAATATAATATCAAAAATAATTTTCATCCTAATTTTACTTCAAGTTACCACTCCTTCCTTGTGGGGAAAAACGAACTATAAAAGTCAAGTTATCCGTTTTCAATTTCAATCTGACACCATTGAAGGTGTCGTGAATTTACCTAAGAGCAAATATGTTCTTGGAGAGAAAATCCCTTTGGTCATCTTCGTACATGGCGATGGAGAACTAGAACGTGATGCCTATGGCTATTACAAACCTATCTGGAATGAATTAGCTAAAAAAGGCATAGCCAGTATGTCTTGGGATAAAAAAGGTACAGGGAAAAGTACCGGAAAGTGGCTCAACCAATCCATGGAGGACCGAGCAAAAGAAGTGATTGCCGCTATTGAATCTATTCACGCAGATACTTGTTTTGATTTTTCTTCTATAGGATTGATTGGCTTTAGTCAAGCAGGATGGGTAATGCCGAAAGTGGCGACCTTATCGAATTATCCTGATTTCATCATTAGTGTATCTGGTGCGATTAATTGGAAACGACAAAGCAACTATTTAACGCGAACCAGAATGAAGCTTGAAGGTGCAAACGAAGAGACGATTGAGGCAGCAGTAAGACAAAATGAAATAGATTTTACTACGTTTAATGCTACTCGTAATTATCCCCAATATATAGCATACCAGAAAGAACAATGTGAAAACGAAGAAGAGGAGGATTGTGACGTTATGAGTGAAGATCGATTTAATTTTGTCAAAAAAAACATATTAAGTGACGTAGAACAAGATTTAAAAAATATCCGATGTCCTATTTTGGGTGTCTTTGGAGCAGAGGATTTGAATGTTGACTATGCAGAATCTCGGCATACTTATGAGCGTATTTTATCCAGGAATAATACGGACAATTACCAATTAAAAGTATATCCAGAAGCTACACACGGCTTATTGAAAATCAACCATTTTAATGCTATGCATCCAGGGATTAGCTTTTTGGTTAAACTAAAATTATTGGGAAGGCGAGCATTCGTCCAAGATGTCTTAAGTGACATTAGTGCGTTTGTAATCCAACATTCTAAGTAATAGAAGATTATCAATATAATGAATGAAAATCAGTATCTAACTGTACTTGACTGAGAATACCAGATATGTTCTATTTTAAATACAGTTTTTTTTAAAAGAATAGGACAACTGATACAGTGATTTCGGCTTGGTCCAAAGACGGGCTCAACGGTAGAACTTCGAAGAAACTTAAATCGCTTTCCCTGTTTTGTTTTTAAACGTGCTATTCCTCAATCATATTCAGCTTTGTAATACGTAATACGTAATATCTACTCGTTTCTTATGATCCTTACCAAGGCATTACGTTTTAGTGGTCAATGGTTAAGAGCTTCAATTAAGTAGATCTACTCAGAAGAGTCAGTTCAAATTTTAGAATGGCTTGAAACGATGAATTAATTTCTCAAATAGTATTTTGAGCATAAATTCCATTAGATTTAAATTCTAATTTGTATTTTAAATAAATTATTACTTACATTTGCAACAGAAAAATAAACAATGAACTTTAGTCAACTCCATCATCATCATTTTCATACTTGCCCTCAGGCGATGTGTTCATGATATGTGTTGACTTCAACTAAAAATATTAAAAACCCGTCTGAGTAATCAGACGGGTTTTTTGTTTCTCATCGGTTTACTCAGGCACATTTTATCTAAAATGAGTAAACTAAAAATTGCAATTCAAAAAAGCGGACGACTTAACGAAGAGTCATTGGAACTCCTTAAATCGTGTGGAATCAGGATTGAAAACGGCATCGATCAACTGAAAGTCAGTGTTCCGAATTTCCCCCTTGAAATTTTCTACCTGAGAAATTCTGATATTCCACAATACCTTGAAGATGGCGTAGTGGATATTGCAATCATTGGCGAAAATTTGTTGATTGAAAAAGAGAACAACGTTAAGGTGGTTGAGAAACTTGGGTTCTCTAAATGCAGAGTGTCGCTTGCCGTTCCCAAAGAGGTTGAGGTAGTTGACCTTTCGTATTTCAACGGTCGAAAAATCGCGACTTCCTACCCAAATACAATTAAAAAATTCCTTGCTGAGAAGAACGTCGTAGCCGAGATTCACACCATTTCTGGATCTGTTGAAATTGCTCCAAATATTGGTTTGGCGGATGGGATTTGCGACATCGTTAGTTCTGGATCAACGCTTTTCAAAAATGGTTTAAAAGAGACGCAAGTCATTCTTAAGTCAGAAGCGGTTCTCGCCAGTTCAACGAATCTCTCAGAAGAAAAACAAGACATTCTGGACAAACTCCTCTTTAGGATTAAAGCGGTCCTCAAGGCGAAATCTTCAAAATATGTTTTGATGAATGTTCCGAATGATAAGATTACGCTCGTAAGCTCCATTCTCCCCGTTTTAAAATCTCCTACGGTTCTTCCACTTGCCGAAGAGGGCTGGAGTTCACTACACTCCGTAATTGACGAAGAAAAGTTCTGGGAGGTGATTGACGAACTAAAAGACGCGGGAGCAGAAGGAATCCTAATTGTACCCATCGATAAAATTGTTTTGTAATGAAAAAGTACATGCTACCCAAAAAAGAGAATTGGTCAGAGGTTTGCGCGCGTCCAACCTTTAACAATAATGAATTGACAGCGCAAGTTAATACTGTTCTTGAAAGCGTGAAAACGTATGGTGATTCTGCCATTCAAGGTTTCACAAAGCAGTTTGACGGCGTTGACTTGAAAGACATTAGGGTTTCAGAAGATGAAATTAAAAAGGCTTCGAATACTGTTTCCGATGACCTAAAAAAAGCGATCCAATTGGCCAAGGCGAATATTGAAACGTTTCACAGAAGTCAAATTGAGTTGCCTGAAGTTATAGAAACGATGCCGGGCGTTCAATGTTGGAGAGAAAGTGTTGCGATTGAAAAAGTAGGACTTTACATTCCTGGTGGCTCTGCGCCTTTGTTTTCCACAATATTGATGCTTGGAATTCCTGCGTCAATTGCGGGGTGCAAGGAATTGATTTTGTGCACGCCTCCTGACAAGAACGGTGAAGTTAATCCTGCCATCTTGTACACGGCCAATCTTGTTGGGATTACTCAAGTATTTAAGATTGGCGGAGCGCAAGCAATAGGAGCAATGGCATTCGGAACGGAAACGGTTCCTGCGGTTTACAAAATTTTCGGCCCAGGAAATCAATACGTCACGAAGGCCAAAGAGTTGATTCAACAGCAAGGTGTTGCAATTGATATGCCTGCAGGTCCAAGTGAGGTTTTGGTCATTGCCGATTCAACATGCAATCCGTCGTTTGTAGCTTCTGATCTGCTTTCACAAGCGGAACACGGTGCAGACAGTCAGGTGATTTTGGTCTCTGATGATGCGAATGTTCTGGAGAAAACGAATGCTGCGTTGTTGGATCAATTGGAGCGATTGCCAAGAAAGGAAATTGCGGAAAAGGCTTTGAAAAACAGCAAGTCAATCCTTCTTGGGTCTATTGATGAATGCATGGAATTGAGCAATTACTACGCTCCCGAACACTTAATTATTGCATCTGAAAATCCGGAGCGTTTATCGAGGTCGATTGTGAATGCGGGTTCGGTATTTCTTGGGAATTATAGCTGTGAAAGCGCTGGAGATTATGCAAGTGGAACAAACCACACGCTGCCAACAAATGGATATGCTCGAAATTACAGCGGCGTATCGCTTGACAGTTTTGTACGTAAAATCACGTTTCAAAAAATCTCGAAAACGGGGATTCAAGCGATTGGTCCAGCGATTGAATTAATGGCAGCGGCAGAGGAGCTTTTTGCCCACAAAAATGCAGTATCCATCCGACTTAAAGCTTTGGAAAATGTTTGAATTAGATAAAATCACAAGACCAAATATTCGGGCACTTCAACCGTATTCGAGTGCTAGAGATGAATTCAGCGGTACAGATGGAATCTTCCTCGATGCCAACGAGAATCCTTATGGTGACTTGAACCGCTATCCTGATCCGTATCAACGTGAATTGAAACAGATGATTTCAGGAATTAAAAACGTGGAGGAGAAGAACGTTTTCATTGGGAACGGAAGCGATGAAATTATTGACCTTCTCTTCAGAATTTTCTGCAATCCTGGAAAAGACAAAGCATTGACTTTTTCGCCAACGTATGGAATGTACGATGTCGCTGCGGGAATTAACGATGTGGAATTAATCAAAATCGGTTTGAATCAAGATTTTGATATCGATTTTGATTTAGTCGAGCCGTATTTGTCCGATCCTGAATTGAAATTGATCTTGCTCTGTTCGCCGAACAATCCAACTGGGAATTGTTTGAATCAAGCCACCATCGAAAAAATCCTTTCATCTTTTAATGGAATCGTTCTTATTGATGAAGCCTATATTGATTTTTCAGATCGGCCTTCCTTCTTAAATCAAATTGATTCGTATCCAAATCTCCTTGTCAGTCATACGATGAGTAAAGCATACGGATTGGCAGCGGCTAGAGTAGGGGTGGCGTATTCAAACACTTCGATCATTGCTTTGTTGAATAAAGTGAAACCTCCTTACAACGTGAGCGCATTGAATCAAAAAGCAGCTCTTGATTCCTTGAATAAAAAGGAGGAATTCGAGCGAAACATAGAACGAATCCTTTCAGAAAAGAAAAAACTGCAGGTTGCTCTTGAAAAGTTAGATCTGGTAAAGAAGATTTACCCTTCAGAAGCCAATTTCTTTCTGGTTGAAACGGACAACGCAGATGGGGTTTATAACACGCTTGTTGAAGAACAAATAATAGTCAGAAATCGGAATCGAGTGCTTCGGAATTGCATTCGAATCACGGTTGGATCGGCCGAAGAGAACAAAGCATTAATTGAAGCATTAAAAAGAATTTAAGATGAAAAAAGTAGTATTTATAGACAGAGATGGAACTTTGGTGATCGAACCGCCCGTTGATTTTCAGTTGGATAGTTTGGAGAAATTAGAATTCTATCCAGGTGTTTTTCAATGGTTGTCAAAAATCGCATTGGAACTCGATTATGAATTGGTCATGGTCACGAATCAAGATGGATTGGGAACGGATTCATTTCCAGAAGATACGTTTTGGCCTGCTCAAAATAAAATAATCGAAGCGTTTAAAAATGAAGGCGTAGAATTCAATGAAATTCTTATTGATAGAAGCTTTCCAGAGGACAATGCTCCAACGAGAAAACCAGAAATAGGCCTTTTGAACAAGTACATTTTTGGCGGTTATAACATGGCTGAATCGTTCGTGATTGGAGACCGTGAATCTGATCTTCAGCTGGCTAAAAACTTGGGTGCTCAAGGAATTTACATTGGAGATTCAAAAACAATAGATTCGGTTTTGACAACGACAGATTGGAGTGAGATCTACAATTTTTTAAAATCAAAACCGCGGACGTCAAAACGGTCTCGAGTTACGAATGAAACGGAAATCAATATTGAAATCAACCTGGACGGAACGGGACAAAGCAGCATTTCAACGGGCATTGGATTTTTTGATCACATGTTGGAACAAATCGCGAAACACGGAAAAATTGATTTGAATGTCCAAGTCCAAGGCGATCTTGAAATTGATGAACACCACACGATTGAAGACGTTGCAATTACCTTAGGCGAAACGCTAAATGATGCTTTGGGTTCAAAGAAGGGAATTCAGCGCTATGGATTCTTATTGCCAATGGACGATTGTTTGGCGCAAGTCGCAATTGATTTCGGCGGACGGCCTTGGCTCGTTTGGGATGTTGAATTCAAGCGGGAAATGATCGGTGAAATGCCAACGGAAATGTTCATGCACTTTTTCAAATCTTTCAGTGATGGAGCGAAATGCAACCTGAACATCAAAGCCGAAGGAGAAAATGAACACCACAAAATTGAATCGGTTTTTAAAGCACTCGCAAGAGCTTTGGGCATGGCCGTAAAACAAACAAACGATTATTCTATTCCAAGTACAAAAGGAACCTTATGATTGCAATAGTAAAATACAATGCGGGGAACATTAAGTCTGTTCAGAATGCTTTAATCCGCTTGGGCTATGATTCCATTGTAACCGATGATGTTGCTGCTCTAAACAGTGCTGAAAAAGTTATTTTCCCAGGCGTTGGAGAAGCGAGTTCGGCGATGCACTATTTACGCGAACGCGGTCTGGATGACGTGATCAAGAATTTGAAACAACCCGTTTTAGGCATCTGTCTCGGATTGCAATTGATGTGCTCAAGTTCCGAAGAAGGCGAAACGGAATGCCTTGGGATTTTCCCGAATAAAGTAAAGCGATTTGAAGACACGGTAATTGTTCCGCACATGGGATGGAATGAGCTATCAAGCTTGAAAGGAGTTTTGTTTCAGAATTTACAAACGGAAAGTGATGTGTATTTCGTTCACGGCTATTACGCTGACTTGTCCGAAGAAACATCGGCGGTTTGCAATTACAGTATTCCGTTCAGCGCTGCACTTGAAAAAGGAAACTTCTACGGGACGCAATTTCACCCCGAAAAATCCTCGGATGTTGGAGAAATCATATTGAAAAACTTTTTAGAATTATGAGAATTATACCCGCAATAGATATTATAGATGGCAAGTGCGTTCGGCTAACTCGAGGTGATTATGACACGAGCAAGATTTACAATATTGACCCGGTCGAAGTGGCCAAAGAGTTTGAAGCGAACGGAATTCAATTTCTTCACGTTGTTGATCTCGATGGAGCAAAATCGAAACGTATTGTAAATTATAAAATCCTCGAAAAAATTGTTTCAGAGACAAATCTTAGCATCGATTTTGGTGGAGGTTTAAAATCAGATGAAGATTTGAGAATTGCATTTGATTCAGGCGCAAATCAAGTTACAGGAGGAAGCGTTGCCGTTCAAAATCCTGAAATTTTCAAAGGTTGGTTGAAGCAATTTGGAGCAAACAAAATCATTTTAGGTGCAGATTGCAAAGACCGAAGAATCGCAACGAATGGTTGGCTAAAAACTTCAGAATTGGACGTTTTGGACTTTGTCTTGGGCTATCAAGCAGAAGGAATAGAATCTGTGATTTGTACGGATATTTCCAAAGACGGAATGCTCCAAGGCCCTTCAATTGAGCTTTATAAAGAACTGCTTTTTAAAAGTGAAGTCAAGCTAATCGCAAGTGGTGGAGTGGCGTCTATTCAAGATTTAATTGATTTGAAAGGCATAGGATGTGAAGGAGCCATTGTCGGAAAAGCGATCTACGAAGGAAAAATAACCCTTAAAGAATTGAGCACGTTATGCTAAAGAAAAGAATCATTCCCTGTCTGGACATTCAAAATGGAAGGACGGTTAAAGGAATCAACTTTGTTGGAATTCAAGATGCTGGCGATCCGATTGAACTGGCCAAAAAGTACGTTGAGGAAGGCGCTGATGAATTGGTGTTCTTAGATATCACGGCGACCATCGAAAAGCGCGGAACTTGGGTCGAACTTGTGGAGGAAATAGCACTTGAAATCGATATTCCATTTACGGTTGGTGGAGGAATCAACTCCGTGAGTGACGTTGAAAAGTTAATCGCTGCGGGAGCAGACAAAGTCTCGATCAATTCATCTGCAGTTAAACGGCCCGAGTTGATTCAAGAAATCGCAGCGCAGTTCGGTAGCCAATGTGTCGTTTTGGCCATTGATACGAAGTTCATCGACAACGAATGGATCGTCTTCATCAACGGAGGAAAAATTAAAACAGAATTAAAAGCAGTTGATTGGGCGAGAACGGCCGTTGAACTTGGCGCAGGAGAAATTTTACTTACTTCAATGAACAACGACGGAATGAAGGCGGGCTTTGCTTTGGATATTGTAGGGCAAGTCAGCGAGATCGTAAATGTTCCTGTTATCGCTTCGGGAGGAGCAGGCTCGAAAGAGGATTTCGAGATTCTTTTTTCTACAACAAAAGCGACAGGTGGATTGGCGGCAAGTATTTTCCACTATGGTGAAATTCCAATTCCAGAACTGAAAAATTATTTAAAAACGAAAAAAATACCAGTACGATGCAGATAGATTTTAAAAAAGGAAATGGGCTTGTACCCGTAATCGTTCAAAACTCAATGACACTTCAAGTTCTAATGCTTGGATACATGAACGAAGAGGCCTATGAAAAGACTTTGAAAGAAGGCGTTGTTACGTTTTTTAGCAGAAGCAAGGAACGTCTTTGGACAAAAGGTGAAACGTCGAAGAACTTTTTAACGGTAGATGAAATGCGCATTGATTGCGATCAGGATACGGTTCTAATAAAAGCTACGCCTTCTGGGCCAACGTGTCACACAGGAGCAATTTCGTGTTTCAAAGAAGAAACGTCGAAAGGGTTTATTTATGAACTTGAAAAAACGATCAACCAACGAATTGATGACAACGATGAGAGTTCGTACACGAACCAATTGTATAGAAGTGGCATTAACAAAGTGGCTCAAAAAGTAGGCGAAGAAGCCGTTGAAGTCGTTATTGAAGCCAAAGACGACAATGTTGATTTGTTTAAAAATGAAATGGCCGATTTAACCTACCACATGTTGATTCTTTTGAAGGCGAAAAACGTCAGCTTTGGGGAAATCGAGGAGGTGCTATTGGAACGGAATCAATAATAAGAATTAGTTTAAAACTCTATATTCCGATGGGCTCATTCCTGTTTTCGTTTTGAAGAGTTTACTGAAGTGTTGAGGATAATCAAACCCTAAACCATAAGCGATTTCACCAACGGTTCCATTTGAGTTAAGAAGAATCGTTTTTGCTTGTTCAATGATAAAGGAATGAATATGATCCTTGGCACTTCTGCCTGTTTCTAATTTTAGTAAATCACTCAAATAAGAGCCGGACATGTTTAAGGCTTTTCCGCAAATGGCAAGTGTAGGGATTCCATTTTTTTGAAGTTCATCGGAGTTGAAGTAGTTCTTTAAAAACTGTTCAAAGTCAACAACAAAATCTTTATTTAAATTGGATCGTGTATAAAATTGCCTGTCGTAGTAACGGTTACTGTACTTTAAAATGCTTTCAAGATTTTGAATAATTAATTCTTGGGAGTGCTTGTCTATGTTTTGGTTGATCTCCATGTCGATTTTAGCAACCAACTCAATTAAAAAAAGCCTTTCTTTTTCGGATAGGTGCAGTGCTTCATTGACTTCATAGCCGAAAAAGGAATAGTCCTTAATTTCTTTTCCCAATTCTGATTTCCGTATCAAATCAGGGTGAAAAAGGATCGACCAACCCGAATCATCTAATTCTTCAATTGGATCAGTAAAAGCAGCAATTTGTCCAGGTGCCATGAATACCAAAGTCCCCTCTTCGAAGTCATAAGAATTTCGTCCGTATTGAAATTTAGTTCCATTCACTTTGCCTTTCATGGATAGAAGGTATAGTTCACTGGAAACCTTCGTGCCTTCAAAGTCAAAGTCAACCTTGGGCCATTGCCGAACAATAGTAATGAGAGGGTGCGCGGGTGCATCAAGTCCGAAGAGCTTATGTACTTCCGTTACACTTTTAATTTTATAAAAATCAGGCATCTATGCTTTCTGTTTTAATTCTTTGTATGTTAAATAAGCAAAAACAATTGTTATTATTCCTCTAATACTATCTCCATAAATACCTCCTGTTTCTCCTGTCTTAGCGAAGCTTACAACTCCAAATAGAAAAAGAAAAACACCAATGATAACCCCTAAAGTTATTCCCGACAAATTTCTTTTTATGGTCCAAAAGATACTCAAAATCATCAGAGCTGTTAAAAGGATTAGATAAAGTCCTAGAGCGAGCCCAATAATATTAAAGTCACTTGTATATGTAATTCCAAAACCATTTTTTAGGGTTCTGGGCAAATCAATCAACAGACTAAATCCTATTCCCAATTCAGCGAGTGCCTGGATTGCCAATAATGCAATAAAAATGCGTCTTGCGATGTTTCTTTCTTTTTTCATACTATTCTAATAGTCAACTCCCGTCATTTCTTGGGATAGACTCCATAATTTTTTTGCGTTAACCATATTCTTTGATAGTTTATTGGACTTTACCAAATGAGGGTATCCTCTCATTTCCATTAGTCTTGATGGACCGAAATAATCTCCAGATTTCGCATTGATATCGGTGGCAGCTCTTAAGGTCGGCAACGTTCCCATTTGAACAGTCTGAGCGACGATATTCCCAATAAACTTTGCGAGACCTGAATGTCTATCCAACTCTGTTTTTGTCCAACCGGGATGTGATATTGTAACCAAAGGAGTATTTGGAATCTCTTTCAATTTATTGGCCAATTCATAGGCAAAATAAAGGTTTGCTAGTTTACTGTCTCCGTAGGCCTTTCCAGTTTTGTACTTACGAACCTCCCAATTGAAGTCTGAAAAGTCAATATCCCCTTGTCTATGTGCCAAACTAGAAGTGACAACAATTCTTGAGTTTTTGGTCTTCGTTAAAAGAGGCATTAGGTGTCCCGTCAATGCAAAATGTCCAAAATGGTTCGTTCCCATTTGAATTTCAAAACCGTCTTGCGTTTTGGAATACGGACACATCATAATTCCTGCATTGTTTATCAGAACGTCGAGTTGGTCGAAATTTGCAATAATCTCTTCTGAAAACGATTTTATGGACGCAAGACTGTTAAGGTCAAGGCTTTTTATTTCAATTTTAGCCGTAGGTGACATATCCATGATTTCTTTTGCTACAAGTTTTGCCTTTTCAGTGTTTCTTACGGCCATTATTACTGTGGCGTTTTTACCCGCTAACACTTTGGTCGCTTCTTTTCCTAATCCACTGGAAGCTCCAGTAATAATTATTGTTTTTCCTTTTTGATCAGGTATATTGCTTGGTGTCCATTTAGATTTTGACATGTGGTCTTCGTTTTAAGATTTCTAGAACAAACTTCAGGATATTTTATTTGGAAGATTTAAACATTTCGCTGAACGTTGAACATATTTCGCAGAATGCAATTAAATGTGGAATTCTGATTTGCAAACGGAATAGGTCACTTTCCGTTTTTCTGTATCTTTACCTAAAACATGACGGAATGAGTAAAATATTGATAGTCGATGACGAACGCGCGATTCGAAGAGCTTTAAGAGAGATCCTTGAATTTGAAGAATTCGAAGTTGACGAAGCAGAGAACGGTAAAATTGGTTTGGATATGGCCAAAGCCGAAAACTACGACATCATATTTTGTGATATTAAAATGCCAGAAATGGATGGAATGGAAGTTCTCGACGGTTTACAAAAAGCCAATGTTGAATCTCCTGTAATCATGATTAGTGGTCACGGGAATATTGAAACAGCTGTTGTAGCGATTAAAAAAGGTGCATTTGACTTTATCGAGAAGCCACTTGATTTAAATAGAATTCTAGTTACAATTCGTAACGCAAAAGATAAAAACGTTTTGATTGAGGAGAAGAAAGTCCTTAAGAAAACGGTTAAGAAATTCAGAGGTTCTTCGATTATTGGAGAAACGGATGAGATTATCAAGATCAAAGAGATGATCGAAAAAGTCGCTCCTTCGGATGCAAGAGTACTTGTGACTGGAGAGAATGGAACAGGAAAAGAACTTGTCGCTCAATCTTTACATAATTTAAGTGAGAGAAAAGGAAATCCATTCGTTGAGGTGAATTGTGCGGCGATTCCAGCTGAATTGATCGAAAGTGAGTTGTTTGGCCACGAGAAAGGAGCCTTTACATCGGCAATTAAGCAAAAGAAAGGAAAGTTTGAATTGGCATCTGGAGGAACGTTGTTCTTGGATGAAATTGGAGACATGTCGGCAAGCGCTCAAGCCAAAGTTCTTAGAGCACTTCAAGAAAACGTTATTCAACGCGTCGGTGGAGAGAAAGACATTAAAGTGAACGCTAGAATTGTTGCTGCCACAAATAAAGACCTCCGAAAAGAGATTGATAAAGGAAATTTCCGTGAGGATTTATTCCACCGTTTGGCAGTGATCTTAATTCACGTTCCTTCATTAAACGATAGGAGAGATGACATTCCATTGCTCGCAAATCATTTTATGTCGATGGTCTGTTCTGAGCATGGTATCGCGAGAAAATCGTTTGATGATAAAGCGTTGGAGCAGTTACAAAAAACAGATTGGTCAGGTAACATCCGTGAATTGAGAAACATCATTGAGCGTTTGATTATCCTAGGAGGAGACATCATTTCTGCAGAAGAAGTTCTTATGTTCGCAAACCCATCGGTAACAGCGAAATAAATTTTAAGATTAATAGTGTGATTACAATCGAATTAATTTTATATTTACCGCGGTAAGTAATGAATAGGTAATTGTTAAGTTATGAAAAAAATTAAAATCGCACATTGGATCTTTACAGGATTACTTTCAGTATTGTTAGTAATGGGGGCAAGTATGTACATTTTTGACCATGAAACTGTTGTAGGAAACTTCGCGAAATTGGGATTCCCAGAATGGTTGATCTATCCAATGGCAACAACAAAATTATTAGCCGTATTGATGTTGTTGACAAAATTCAATGAAAGTTTGACGGAATGGGCGTATGCCGGAATTTTCTTCAACCTTCTTTTGGCAGTTAGTGCTCATGTAGGGGTATCAGATGGTGAGTTTCAAGCTGCACTTATGGGATTGGTTTTAGTTTTAGCGTCCTACTTTACATGGGCAAAATCCCAAAAAGCATAAACAAAGAATAGTAGTGGTAAGTTATAAAAGGATGTTTTCGGCAACGAGGGTATCCTTTTCTTCCAATTGGAATATATTTTTAGTCACCATTTCCATCACGGTTGTTTTAACCATGAGATCGCCATCCATCCATTCTATATCTGTAGAATCGCTCGAAATTAATTCAAGATGAAGGTTGTTTGTCTCATAGTTATTTTCCATTAAAGCTCGGTGTGAATACACACGAATAATTGGAGAAGGGTGAATCAATAATTTATTCAATTCGTGGGCGTTAGCAATTTTTTTAAGTTTACTGTACTCATGGTAAATTTCACTTGAAGCAACCACTGTAATTTTATGTTCTGCTATGTATGGCGATTTGGACAAATTACTTACAATTCGATGTACGTGCTTTTCATGATACACTGAATCACTTTTGTTCTTCAATTCCCATTTCGTCAATAGCTCAACATCTTCGTCATCAATCACTCCATCTTGAGCATTGATTGAATAGGTCTTAATAGCTAAGGCAACGATAATCGAGAATAAAGTCAACAAGCGTAATTTCATGTTTTTCTAATCAATGGTTGTAGTATTCGTCTCAACTTTAGCTCCTCCCCATTCTAAAACTGTGAATCCGTCGCGATTGAAGGTTGGAATCTCCTGTGGGAGCAATCCAATCTCGTTGCAGTCGGTTCCAGCGTCTGCCCAAAGCATATAAAACGTGCTGTTTGGGATGGTTCAGGGCTGATGTTTAACGTTGCAAATTCATCACATGCTTCATTAAACTGAAAGTAAATATACAAATTTGTTACGTCTTTCATGTTTGGAACCCAATATGATTATAAAATCAGCTCTCTCTTTTGAGGTAAACCCAAACTTGTTCAACGCACCTTCAAGATATGAAACCAACTCGTCTTGTGGAACAATAACTCCTTGATTTCTATCCAGTTTCGCGGTGTTGAATTGACCCTCACCTTCCCAAAAAAGACAATTGAAAGTCTCACCATTATTCGAAATGTTGCCAAGCGAATCTGCTGTCACAGACCAACCGTCATTGTATTTTGGATACGCAAAAGTGAGATCGCCAGAAGTATTTAATTGAATATCAATTTGAGTTTCCGTCTCAGGATAAAGATAGATGACAGGTTTACATACTTCATCTATTGGTAGTTTACTTTTTTTCTAAAACGTATACAAGCAATGGAGTAGTGGTTTCGAAATTGTTTTTCAACTTCAAGTTTTTGCGTTGTTATTTTATACCAATTTGAATCAATGAAGAACTCGAAAGTATGTTCTCCAGGTTTTGTTTTGACATCAAGCGTTGTATCACTTGCTATTTGTTCAACAGTTTGATTTCTACCATCGATTTTATAATTAATCGTTGTTTGATCTGTGACTTACTGAATTCCAGAAAATTTAAAATGATAAGCCTATTATTTGGACGTAAGATCTTTGTCCTTTTCCGTTTTAATGAATTGAACTGGGAGCACCCTGATTTTAACCCGCGCTAGCTGCCCAAAACTAAATTGAGCACTGCACATTACGATACAACTTAAAATCAATTTATTTAGAAGCATAATCTATATACTAGTTGGTTTGATCGTTATTGGTAATGAAACTTGACCGCCCCATTCCAGAACCGTAAATCCATCTCGATTCATTTTCGGAATCTGTTGTTCTACTATTTCAAAGGCCTCTTTTATTGGGCTGAAAAAGATGTACAATCGATATACATTACTCGGAGCTGGAGTTATATTCAACTCAGCAAACTTGTCACATACCTCGTTGAATTCAAACCGCACAAAGTTCAGTTCGTTTTGTTGAATTAAAGGCCCCCAGAACGTAATGAAATCTGCTTTTTCCTTCGATGTAAATCCAGCTGTGTTCAATTTAGATTCTAAAAATGAAATGCTATTCTCGCCTTTAACGATAAAGCCTTCATTGAGATCGGCGGTTGATAAATGATCGGGTTGGTTCACTTCCCAGAAAAGGTAATTGTAAGTTGATTGTCCGATTTTCAAATCTCCGTTTGGACTTGCGGTGCATTTCCAACCGTCTTTGTACTCAGGATATAAAAATGGATGTTCTCCTTCAAAATCAAGTTTCACTTCAACGTCCATTTCGTTCTCAGGGTACAGGTAGATAATAGGCTTGCAAGTCTTAATCATTTGAATTTCATCGGTTCTTGACACAATTCGAGAACTATATGTAATGTGGTATTGACTAATAAAATGTGCCTCAATGGCTAATTCAGCAGTCGTAACAGTATTCCAAATGGAGTCGGTAAAAAATACAAAGCTGTGTGCTCCAGGAGTTGTTGTCACTTTCAGTGTGGCGTCATCTGACAATGTTTCTGTAACTTGGTCTGCACCATCTAAGGAGAATGAAATCTTTGTTTGCCCCGTAGCAGTGCTGATCCCCAAGAATTGGAAATGATAGGCCGACTCTTTGGATTTAAGATTTTTGTCCTTTTCTGTTTTAATGAATTGAACAGCGGGTTGGATCCATTCAACCGGTGTCATTTGCCCAAAACTAAGTTGAGAACTAACTACTACGATACAACTTAAAATGAATTTGATAGTTTTCATAATTTAACTTTTTGGTGCATTAATTGAAATCGGTGATGATAGTTGACCTCCCCATTCTAAAACTGTAAAGCCACTTCTGTCAATCGGAATGATGTTTTGCCCGTTCGTTTTTATTTCATTGTCAAGCGGTGCGATCTGAATGTAAATTCTATAAATATGATCGGGTTCTGGTGAAATTTTCAAGTCTGCATATTTATTACACGCTTCATTAAAGTCAAAGCGAATGAAGTTGTGCTCGTTGGCTTGGATTCTTGGTCCCCAGAAAGTGATGAAATCGGCTTTTTCTTTTGAAGTAAATCCAGCAGAAGTCAATTTGGATTCTAAGAACGCCATTGCATTTTGTCCTTCTACGTAAAATCCATCAGTTAGAGTATTCCCGTCTAAATGATCCGGCTCTGAAGCTTCCCAGAAAAGATAGTTGTACGTGTCGTCTCCAATTTTCAAATCTCCATTAGGCTGCGCAATGCATTCCCAACCGCTATTGTATTCTGGATAGAAAAAGGGCTTGTCGCCTTTGATGTCAACCTCTACTTTAACCGTCGTTTCAGTTTCAGGATAAAGGTAAATAACGGGTTTGAAAACCACTTTAGGTTCAGGACTGACTTGCTGATACTCTTCCATCAAAATAGTGTACTCACTTTTATAGCGTGCTTTTATTTCCAATGAATCCGAGTAGAATTCATGAAACGCACTGTAGTAAAAAACGAATTTGTGCTTTCCAGGGGTTGTTTTAAGTTCCAACGACTTGTCTTTTGCTAAATACATACTCCCATCTTTGCCATCAATGCTGTACTGAATTTCCTTTTCCGCTGTGTTGTTCGTGATGTTCATAAAATTAAACACGTAAACAGCTTCATTCTCACTGAGGGATTCATCCAATTCCGTTTTAACGAGATAAACTCCAAAAGCCATTCTGTCTTTTGCAGAAACGGCGAAGAAAAGTCCAAGGAAGAGGAGTAAGTTGATTGCTTTAATCATAATATAAAGTTAAAGTGTTTCTGAATTGTTTTCTAAAATGATTTGTTGGCCTCCCCATTCTAAAACATCAAATCCAGACCGATCCATTTTTTGAATTTCTTGAGGTTGAATGACCATTCCTCCACCGTACTCTGCCCATGACATATAGAAGCGATTGGTATGATCGGGAAGAGGTGAAATGTCTAATGTCGCTAATTGATCGCAATTGGAGTTTTGAATGAATTCAATGAGAACTTCGTCGAATTCAATCATTCGAGGTGCCCAATACGTTATGAAATCTGCTTTTTCTTTAGATGTGAATCCGGCCGCATTCAATTTGTTTTCAAGGAAAGATAAAACATTCTTTTTTTCAACTACATATCTGTCTTTATGGGCGAAAGTGACCGTGTTTATCATTTGTTTCGATTCCCAAAATAAATAGTTGTATTCGTTCCCTTCATGGGTAATTGTTCCGTCTGGACTAGCAATTACATTCCACACCTCGTTGTATTTTGGATAGGTGAAATTCATTTTGCCAACAGGATTTACCTTTATTGTCACTTCTTGCTCAACTTCTGGATACAAATAGATGACTGGCTTGTCAACTTCTATTTCAATAATATTGTAATTCCTTAATGGGTAAACGTCGTAGGAGTTTTTGGTCGCCCCATCAATACTTAGTGAATCGGAATACAATTCCTCATAATCACTTCCAATATAGATTTGGAATTTATGTTTACCTGGAGTCGCTTTAACTTCAAAAGTGTAATCTTTCAAATTGACTTTTGATTCAATACCGTCAATACTATAATGAATCCGAGTAGAAGCAATATCTTCTGAGACGTTGATCATTTTGAACACATAAATGGATTCAGAAGTGGTAAGATTGCTTTGTTTCTCGCTCGATACCAAACGAAATTGAGGGGCCATTCTTCTCAATTCAACTCCAGCAAATGTGTTTAAGCTTAGTAATGTTGCAAATAGTAAGGTAATGCGCATAATTATGTTTTTCTAGTAAGATCCTGTACGACTAAGATGCCGAGGAGTTCAAATTTCCATAAAACTTCAATTCAAAATTCAAAATAATGAGTAGGACAAGATCGAGTTGTTAAGAATCTGGGTGCACGACATATTTTAAACGATTAATGCTTCTGTTGATAATTGAATTTTATTAAATTCACGCAATTAACATTTGAAGTATGAAATTCGATCTAAAGGCATTTTTTATTAAGAACTGGCAGCATTTTGCAGCGTTAGGATTCATTTTCATCCTTGCAGCGGTCTTTTATCAGCCGATTCTAGACGGTCAACGTCTAAAACAGCATGATATTGAGCAGGCGAGGGGAATGTCAAATGAGATCATTCACTATCGAGAAACTACTGGTGAGAATACACTTTGGACGAACTCCATGTTTGGTGGGATGCCCGCAACTCAGATTCACGTTCCGCATAAAGGAAATTTAGTTTCTAGAGCGAGAGGGTGGTTTATGCGTAGTTTCCCAGGTCCTATGGGGCTGATGCTAATGCACCTTATCGGATTTTATATTTTCGCCCTCTTCCTGCGGATGAAGCCTTTGGTAGCCTTATTGGGTGCTATAGCCTTTAGTTTTGCCAGTTATGAAATAATAATCGTACAAGCCGGCCACGTATTTAAGTCGTATGCTACAGCGTTTATGGCGCCCGTTCTCGGTGCCATGATATATTCCTATCGAGAAAAATGGGTACTGGGAAGTTTATTTGTCGCCCTGTTTATGGCATGGGAAATTGCGGCCAACCACTTCCAAATAACATATTACTTAATGTTTCCAATGGTGGCAATTGGAATCTATCTCTTCATCGAGGCCTTTAAAAACCAGAAACTGAAATCCTTTTTCATTACCTCAGCGGGTATCACAGTAGCTGTTGGATTCGCTTTTCTATTGAATTTAGGAAACCTATTAATGACCTTTGATTATGCCGAACATACGATAAGGGGAGCCAATGACCTTAATGTTCAGGCCAACGGTGATCAAGTGAAACAAACTTCCTCTGGTGGGCTTGAAAAAGAATACCTAACACAATGGTCATATGGCAAGGATGAATCATTCACATTGATTTCTCCAAACGTAATCGGAGGTTCTTCGTTTCCAATTGGGCAAGGATCACTTGCGGAAGTTGTTGAAGAATCGAGTTTTACACTACCAGAACAAAGTCGATTGAATAATTTATCTCCTTATTGGGGTGAACAGCCAATGGTAGCTGGTCCAATTTACTTAGGTATTGTTGTCGTCTTCTTGGCTTTTCTTGCTATGTTTTTCTCGACGAACATGCTAAAATGGCCACTGTTTGCCGTAACCATTTTGGCGCTACTACTTTCTTGGGGAAAGAACTTTGCAGGCTTGACAGATTGGTTTATTGAGTATTTTCCAATGTATAATAAGTTTAGAGCGCCCTCTATGACGCTTGTTCTCGTTGAGCTCTGTGTTGCAATACTTGCCATGTTATTCTTGTCAGAATTAGCAAAGAACAGAAAAGGAATTTTAGAAAAGAAAAATTTACTTATTGGTACACTTTCTGGATTTTTTGTGATTCTTGTTTTGATCAAACTTGTTGGGATTGGAGATTATAATACTTCAGGAGATCAACGTCAGTTGGACAGAATAGCAGATTCCTATAAGAAACAAATTACTTCTGCTGATGCCGCAACGATGGCCAAAAACTATAACCTGAATATTAATGATCCAGCGCAGGTTGAAGAATTCGTAGGTCAACAAGTTGAACCTTTCGAAGAAGATTTTTTAAGGATGCGATCTATTAGAGAGCAAATATTTCATTCGAGTATGAATCGAACTATAGGCTTTACATTCTTAGGTATTGTACTTGTACTCTTATTTGCTTTTACATCTGTTTCACCATTGATTATTTCAGGTGGATTTGTATTGTTAGTCTTGTTGGACCTTGTTCCAATTGCGGATGAGTATATTGGCGATGAAAAGAACTGGGTTGCAGCTGAAGAAAATGCATTCCCAATTGCTTCAAATCAAGGAGACAGGGAAATCATGAACTTGGAATTAGAAGAGAATCCCAAGTTGAAGCCTTTAATTGCACAAGCGTTTAAGGATGCGGATAAATACCTTGAAGAGCATCCAGAGTTTGAAAGTATGACAGCTCGAAATAACATTAAAGACAGGTATACTTTCGGCGCGCTTAATATGAATTCAAGCTACCGTGTATTTGATCTTGACGGTGGGTTTAATAGTAGCCGCTCATCTTATTATCATAAAGGTATCGGAGGGTATCACGGAGCGAAATTGAGAAATATCGCGAACTTGATCGAATTCCATTTAGGAACTATGAATGAGAAGGCATATGACATGTTGAATACGAAGTATTTCATTCAGACACAAAGTGATGGAGTTGCTCGCGCGATTCCAAGAAATACGGCTTTGGGTAATGCCTGGTTTGTAAACGAGATTAAATCTTACGAAACGCCGTTAGACGAAATAAGAGCACTTGGAAATACTTTCGAAATTGAGAAAAATGGAAAAGGAACATTATTGGTTAATGGCGAGAACTTAAATAAATCAAAACTGTTCGGAAATGAAAAAATAGTATACCTCACTGAACAAGGTGATTCTCTTGAAGTAGCAATAAGAGCTGGTTTGAAAGAAGGAGAGACCGTGAGTTTTGTTAAAGATGCAAACGGAAATATGAACTATGTTCCTGCTTTTGTGCTTGAGCAAGACACACTCAATTCATTTGAAAGTTTAGTAAGTTATACAACAGTGGAAGCGTTTACTCCGAAAACAGAAGCAGTGTTGCTAAAATCGGAATCGAGTAAGCTTTCAGGGACAACTTTCACAGGGAAAGGAACGATTAAGCTTGACGAGTATAAGCCAAATAAATTAACGTATACGTCTAATACGGATGGAGAACAGTTTGCTGTATTCTCTGAAATCTATTATCCTGATTGGAAAGCTTACGTTGATGGCAAAGAGGTTGAAATTATTAAGACGAATTACCTTTTAAGAGGGATTTCAATTCCAGCAGGAAGTCATAAGGTTGAGTTCGTTTATGATCTTCCAATATATCATACATCAAATATATTGTCGCTGATTATGTCTTTACTTTTGATAGGATCGTTTATCGTCTATATTGTTTTCAATTTTATGAAGAATAAGAAAAATAAGCAAGAGGAAACGGCAGTTGTAGAATAAGAGTTTATCAATATTCTAATTTTCACTGCAACCACTTATGTTTGAGATGAAATGTAAAAAGGAGTCAGATCAATTTGGCTCCTTTTTAATTATTGGGTTTTAAAATATTATTCGTTAAAAAACCACTATATTCGTTTACGAATGCTTGAATAAATAGTCGATTGAAGAATATCTGTATTATACCGGCAAGAGGTGGAAGTAAAAGGATTCCTAGAAAGAATATTAAACTATTTTTAGGTAAGCCAATAATTGCATACTCGATTGAATCGGCAATTAAATCAAACCTTTTTGAAAAAGTAATTGTTTCTACTGACGACAATGAAATAGCAGAAATTTCAAAAGAGTTTGGAGCTGAAGTTCCTTTTCTCAGATCCATTTCAAATGCTGACGATCATGCCACACTTAATGACGTTTTAGTAGAAGTTAAAACGCAGTTGAAAGGACAAGGTGAATACTTTGACAACTATTGCGTGCTTCTGCCTACTGCCCCGTTAATCAGTGCTGAATTATTAAAATCAGGATTTGATTTTCTTATTCGCAGTAAATTTGATTCAATTCGGCCAATTGTTCGATTTAATTACCCTATCCAAAGAGCCCAAACATTAAAAGACGGTCGCGTAAGCTTCATGTATCAGGAATTTGCCAATACTAGATCTCAGGACTTAGAGCCAGCGTTTCATGATGCGGGTATGTTTTATTTTGTCAGAGAATTGGCTCCCCTTAGTTCGGGAAAAAAAGGGGGGTTTGAAATTGAGGCTAAATTTGCCCAAGATATTGACACATTAGAAGATTGGGAGATGGCTGAGATTAAATTTCAAATTATAAATAAAAAATGATTTTTTTTAAAGCCGAAGCTAACAGCAGTGTTGGTGGAGGACACCTTCATAGGTGTGTTTCAATCGCTAAAGAATGTAGGAGTAAAAATGTTCAAGTTGGCTTTATATTTGCCAATACGCCAGCGTCAGAACAAAAAAAAGTCATGGATGAAGGATTTTCTATTTTCCATATAAAAAAAGAAGACGAAATTAATCCAAAGGCATATTTAGAATTCGCTCCTCCAGGCAGCCTAATTTTTTTTGATACCGATATCCCTCTTTTTTACTCCGGAGAATTAATAGATGAATTGAGAAATAAAAATATCAAAACTGCATGTTATGCAATTAATGATGAATTTAAAATATCGACTGATTTACTACTAAATGCAAATATTATAGCTAAATCCTTAAATTATTCAACCGAGTCATATACGAACAAACTACTCGGACCAAAGTATATGATCTTTCATGAGATTTTCCAAAATAAGGTATTTAATGACGGCAACTTAACATTTCCTGCAGATCTACTTGTTTACTTTGGAAATGCTGATTTACTGAGGTTAACGTTGAGGTTTTTAGATATCCTACCTGCGTTGTCTGAAAATTTCAAGTCAATAAAAGTTTTAGTCGGTAGCCTAAATCCTGATTCTGATACAATTCAGAATAAAATAAAAGAAATCCAAAATGAAAAAATTGAGTTAATTATTAATTCACCGAATATTAGCGAGATATATGAAAAAGTAAATTTAGCATTCGTTTCTGGAGGGATGTCTATGTTTGAATTATCGTTATTTTGTGTTTCTACAGTAGTTTTCCCTTCTAATGAAAGGGAAAACAGATATGTCAAATTCATGGATAAACAAAATTATGTGGCTTCAATAGAATGTGCGAATTTACTTTCTAATAATGAGCTAATGAAGAGTATATCATTGGCGATTATCAACCATAGAAATAAAAAGTATTCAACGAAAGCTTTAAAGGAGTTGATAAATCCAAATGGCATTCAGAATATTGTAAACGAATTCATGCTTTCAATACAATAAAGTCATGACAAATAACGCACTTTTAGTAAGAGAAGTAAGCCAGAATGATTATGGCCAATATCATAAGATTAGAAGCGAAAATAAAAACCTTTACTGGACAGGCTATGATAAACCTCCAGATTACAATTCTTTTAAAGATTGGTTTGAAAAACGTATAGTTGATCCTGACAAGCATCTTTACTTAGTATATGAAAACAATAATTGTGTTGGCTCTTTAAATATTGATTATTACGAAAGCTATGCAGCAATAGGTTATTCAATAATAGAAATATTTGAAGGAAAAGGACTAGCTACAAAAATGGTTGAAAAGGCTATACTTTTAATAAAGAATGATGCAAAAGGAAGAATCACGATTTCAAAAGTTATTGCATGGATAAATGAGAATAATGTTGGTTCATCTCGTGTAGCAAATAAAAATGGAATGTATAAAAGTAAAGAGCAAAAACTGAAAGTTAGATTTGGTAAAGAAGAAATTTACTATCAATATTGTCTTGAATTAAGATAACTATTGTAATATGCAATATTGAACATCATCAAAAATTACTTGACCCTTTATTGTGTTATTATATGCTAAAATAAATACTGCTATAGATGACTAAAAAAATATTAATAATTGGCGCAGGAGTAGAGCAAGCGCCAGCAATTCAAATGGCAAAAGATCTGGGATACCACGTGTTGACCAGTGATTACAATCCCGATGCTCCGGGTATGCGAATAGCTGACCAATCTTTTGTGATAAGCACTGATGATAAAGAAGGAAATCTTGAAGTAGCTATACAGAATCAAATTAATGGAGTCATGACGCTTTGTTCTGAAACCGCGGTTCCTGTGGTGGGGTATATCTGCGAGAAAATGGGGCTGAAAGGATTTTCGGAGGATACTGCATTGAAATCAACAAACAAAGGTTCCATGCGAATAGCTATGGAGGAGAATCGGGTGCCCATGCCCGCTAGGGCACATATTGACTTGTTTAGTGAAGCCGAGGAGTTTACTAGCGAACATAGTGGGCCGTGGGTGCTTAAACCCAGTGATTCCAGTGGTCAACGAGGAACAAATTTAGTTAGTGAAAGAAGCAAATTATTGGAATCATTCGAAGAGGCTAAAGAATACTCTACTGATGACAAAGTATTAATAGATCAATTTGTAGGAGGACAAGAGATAAATGTATGTGCTGTCGTAAAAAATGGCGAGGTACATGTTTTGTCATTGGCTGATCGAAATACGCTTCCGTCGCCATATTTTGGAATTGCTATAAATCATATTGCTCCTCCTGCTTTGAGTACCGAGGAAATTGATCAAGTTTTGGAAGTGGTCGAGGGCTCTATTAAGGCTATTGGGTTGGAGAATGGAATTGCTTACCCCCAAATTATAGTGAGTAAGGATGGCCCCAAACTTATCGAAATAGCAGCAAGAATACCAGGAGGATATAATCGTGAGATGGCAATGAATTTGAGTGGTGTCGATATGATTAAAGCTCAAATATTATTGGCGTTAGATGAAGATTTCAGTGTTCAAGAATTAGTCGAATCCCCGAAACACAAAAGTAGTGGTGTTAAATTATTAACTAGTGTTGATTATCCCGAATTGGTCGGTGCTACATTAAAACAAATTGAAGGGAAGGAAAAAGTTTTGGCCATCCCAGGTGTTCAAGCCTGTCATTTCCACATTCAAACGGGAGACGTTATTCCACATTTAGAAAATAGTGTGGGTAGGTTTATGGCAATAATCGCGGTAGGAGAGTCAAAAGAAGAGGTGCAGAACATATTATTGAAAGCTAAGGAAGTAATTAAGATAATTTGTTAGAAGGTAATCAGCCTAGCTTTTAAATTAACTGAGTTTTTCTGATAGCAAATTTTGATCTGAGTATTTACCATTGAAATGTCTATATTTAGAGGCGATTTCCAACAAATTTTATGAAACCTAAATTAGCTAAGAATAAATACGGATATGTAGAGGTTGCCAATAAACCTCAACAAGAGGAGCTGACTGCATATTATTCGGAGAAATATTATACAGATGATGAGTCGAAGCTTAATAATTACCAGCGCGATTATTCTAACGAGGAAATAGGGTTCTTTAAGAATCGATTGGCGCGTAAAGAGGCTATTCTTAACAATTTATTCGATGGTAATTTAGAGGGCAAAAGTATATTGGACGTAGGTTGCGGTGAAGGATGGGCGCTTAGTTATTTTAATGAAAAAGGAAACGCTGTAAAAGGTTTGGAATTTAGCAGTAGTGCTGCCGAATCCATTAATCCTCATGTAGCTAAATTTGTAATGTCAGGAGACGTATTTATAAATTTAGAAAACCTAATTGAATCTCAGGATCAGTTTGATGTTGTAATATTGGACAATGTTTTGGAGCATGTGCTGGATACAGAATTCTTGGTTGCAACACTTAAAAAGTTGATTTCTGATGATGGTGTGCTAATTGTTGAGGTTCCAAATGATTTCTCTATTCTACAGCAGTACTTGATGGATAATGATAAAATAAAAGATGAGTTTTGGGTTGCATATCCAGATCACCTGTCTTACTTCAACCATGATGGATTGAAAAACATATTTGAAGAGAATGGTTGGGAAACGTTAGACATAACATGTGATTTCCCTATTGACATGCATTTGTTGAACGATAACACCAATTATATCATGGATTCCTCGAAGGGTAAATCCGTTCACTTCGCAAGATTGCATTGGGAAAATTTATTAGATTCTATTTCGGTAGAAATGACCAATGAATTGTATTCCGTGTATGCGAAAATGGGATTAGGTCGAAATTTGATAGGGTATTTTAGAAAGAAATAATAATCGAAGAAAGTGAGCATGAATAATAATGTATATATAATTGCAGAATTGTCAGCGAATCATAATAATGATTTTGACCTTACGGTAAAAACCATTGAAGCGATGGCCGCCGCAGGTGCAGACGCTGTAAAAGTTCAGACTTATACGGCTGATTCTCTCGCTCTAAATATCGATAACGAGTTTTTTGGACCAAAAAAAGACGGCTTATGGAAAGGATACAGACCTTATGACTTATATCAAGAAGCTTCAATGCCTTACGATTGGCAACCTAAGCTTAAGAAGATCACTGAAGATTTGGGATTGGATTTCTTCAGTTCACCATTTGATATTGAGGGAGTAGATTTTTTAGAAGAAATGAACGTCCCTAAATATAAAATTGCCTCCTTCGAAATTACCGATATTGCGTTGATAGAATATACGGCTTCCAAGGGAAAACCAATTATTATTTCGACCGGTGTTGCAGAGATTGAAGATATTGAAAGAGCCGTTCAAGCTTGCAGAAAAGTAGGGAATGTTGATATTACATTATTGAAATGTACTTCGCAATACCCAGCGCCAATTGAGATGGCCAATCTAAGTACTATTCCCGACATACGGGAGCGATTTGGAGTCAAGGTGGGGCTTTCGGATCATAGTCCTGGTTATATTGTGCCGGTTTCTGCGGTTGCGCTTGGTGCCAGAGTAGTTGAAAAACATTTTATTTTGGATAGAAGCGTTGGAGGTCCAGATTCTTCATTCTCCATGGAACCTCATGAGTTCAAAGAAATGGTTGATCATGTTAGGCAGGTTGAAAAAACGCTTGGTAGGGTTAATTATGAGATTTCAGATTCGGATAAGCTCAGAAGAAGATCTCTTTTTGTTGTGGGCGATATGAAAATTGGAGAAGAATTCTCATTTGGCAATGTTCGATCTTTGCGCCCAGGAAATGGTCTGCATCCAATGCATTTGAATGATATTATTGGTAAAAAAGCGAAGATAGAAATAAAGGGAGGAACCCCTTTGTCATTTGATTTAATAGATGAGTAATTGTGGATTCCTTTATTTAATGATTTATCAAAAGGCTTAAGTTATAATAATTCTTCTCGAAAAGACAATATCCAGTACTTCAACATAAACCCCATGATCAATTCAGCTTTGAGATTCGGCAAAATGCGTAAAAGACTGTTAAAGCTGATTAAAATAAATAACTTTGTACTAGAATTATTATGATGAATCAACTTGACTTGAACGGAAAATCAATACTTATTACTGGAGGAACAGGTTCACTCGGTAAAGCATTGACAAGAAGAATATTTAGTGAATATCCTGATGTAGCTAGATTGGTTATTTTTTCTCGCGATGAGCAGAAACAATTTCAAATGGCTCAGGAGT
>JBLHVW010000026.1:0-31872 GCA_047628775.1 Salibacteraceae bacterium
TGTCACTGTCTTTCTTTGTGACTTTAAAACTTCTCTGAGGCTCGTCGTTGAATTTTACATCAATTTCAGAAACTTCAGAAAGCTTCATTGTGATTAAATCCTGACACATCCACTGAAGAGGGTCTGCGTAGAATCGCGGATCAATAATTCCGTTCATATTGTTCAATTTCATAAGAACTGGGAAAGCACTTTTACCTTGTTCTGCATCATCCAATAACATGATCTGGCCATCGTGACTTTGAGCTGCTGGTCCTAAATACCACGTTTTACTCCATTGGCCGTTTTGAAAAATCTTTACTTTAATGTTCTGTGCAGCCATCAAGTTCGTGAATTTCTCTTTGGAGTTGTCTACGAGGTATCCTTTGAATTCAATGTTCTTAAAAGCATCGAGGCAAAATGAAACTTTGTCTTGGGTAACACAACCCCCTTTTTTATCGGTCCACACTCCATTCGTTTTGCGAAGTTCGAATACGTTTTCAAATTTATCCGTAATGATAATTTTATCGATCGATTCAACATCTTTAATTGCGAATTCAATCAATTCATTATCTGATTTCCCTACGTTTTCAGAAAGATCCATGGCGAAATAGAGCATACCCCCCAAACCAGCCAATGCGACGATTATAATTATTATTTTTTTCATTTGAAGTAGATTATCTTGAGAATTTTCGTTTTCTCATAATATTCATTACCAGTGCCAATAAGAGTATTATCACAATTGGTAATCCAACGTTTAGCAGCTTATAAAATACTGAATCGGCTTTCACTTTCTCAGTATCAATTGCGTGTATCCCGATTTCACGCGATCGGATGTCCATAACAGAATGTTCGCCCATCATGAAATCAGTTAAGTTTTGATAAAATTCTTGGTTCCCGATAACATGTTGGTAACGTGCTTGAACTAATTCGAAATTTTGTTTTAAGTCGTTTACATCCAATTTAGGGCGGTATTTAAAAACACTGTCAGATCGAAGTCCTTTAGGCATTGAGTCGTATCTGTTTTCAAAAAACCGTCCATTCCCAACTAAAAGTACTTTCCCTTCGGTCTTGCTTTTTTCGAGGTAGTTGGATTCAGGATTCTTTGCAAACTCATCAACAATTCTAGTTCTAAAATAAGATTTGAATTTACCCGCAGAAAGTGCCGCAAGACATTTCGCATTATTTGGATTGTCTGGGTTTGGAACCAACGGCTCGTTGCCATATTCAATTGGAGTCATAAAACTCACTTGGGGCGCCATTCCTGTAGCGACTGAGTTCGAACTTGAAGTTAATATTGGAGTAACTATGTATTCATTATTCTCGGAAGGAACGAGCTGAACTTCGTTTGTGTATTCCAAAGAAACGGGGTCTAAATTTCGACCAATGGGGTGATTCGTCGGAGTGGCCAATACATTAAAAAACCACGGAATCATGGCCTGTTTCTCCATTCGAACGGGTTTAGGCAAACAATTTCGATCCATCATGTAATTGTCCATTAATTTTAATCCATAATCGAAAAGAAGTTTGTCAAGTCCTGTTTCAATTCGGGTTGTTGGCGATACTCCGTACCGATTCAATGTGTCCATTGGCAGGCTTAACTTATCTAAGAAACACATTAATCGACCGCCTCTCATAACGAATTGATCAATTAAATATAAATCCTTGTTACTGAACTTCTGCGTTGGGCGCGCAATAACAAGCCCGTCAAATTCATTTAACGCTCCCAAAGAATCGTTCAATTCTACATCTGAAACGGAATAATAGGGGTTGATTACCGCACGCGCTCTCTGCGTTTGAGCGAAAGTTAATTCACCGTGTCCTTGCAAGAATCCAATTCGAGGTTTGCTCTCTTGGATTACACGTCGTAACGCACTCACCAACATGTACTCTAAATCTTTGGTTGAGTTCTGAATGATTTGGCCAATGTTTTCTAATGGAAATGGGCGCTTATCATTAGTTCCTGGCATTAACTGAACAGCTTGTTTTTTAGATCCTGTTCCCGCGCCACCATAATCCAAAATTGCTCCAGGCCACAATGTGATTTGGCGCTCAGAACCATCCTTTGTATAGGTTAGATTCATTGGAAGGATACCTTTTCCTGCGTCGAATAGACGGTCTTCCAACTCACGCTTGTCATCCTTGGAACCAACCGAAGGATTAATGAATTGGTATTCAATTCGATCCCCAGCGTGGACTTTAAACTCTTTTAGTTTGTCCTCTATGGCAACTCTAAAATGTTCAATTTCTGCTGGTAATTCTCCTGCTAAATAAATCTTAATACTAATTCTTCCTTTGAAGCTATCCGATTTCTGTAAGAATTCTTTCGTGCTTTCGGTCAACGAATAGCGCTGATCTTCGGTGACATCCATTCGCTTGTACCAAAATGAACTAATAACATTAACCAAGATCACAGCTGCCAAAACAATCCCAAGGATTGTCCAGTTGTAAAGACTGTTTGTGGTTTTTTTAGTCTGATTATTCATAGCTATTTCTTAAGTGATTTGATAACTGTCAAAGCAGCATAAATGAACAAGACAATAATTGAAATGAAGTAAACAATGTTCTTCGTGTCGATTAATCCACGTTTAATTCCGTCGTAATGATAGGTCATCCCACAGTATTTAATTACAGAATCCAAACTCCCCATTTGGTTGTAGGATCCAATTAATTCGAAGCCTTGGTAAAAAAGGATGCACAAGAACATTGCGATAATGAAGGCTACGATTTGGCTGCTTGTAATCGTCGAGGCAAATATCCCAATAGCGACAAATGAAGCTCCGATTAGTATTAGGCCGAGATAAGACGTTAATGTTGCTCCATCATCCATTATACCGACTGGTTTGCCCAGATAATGCATTGAACCATAATAAATCAAGGTCGGTAAAAGTGCGATTATTAATAGCGTCACACTTGCAAAGTATTTTGCGAGAATGATTTTCAAATCAGAAATAGGTCTTGTGAATAGTAATTCTATTGTTCCAGTTCGTCTTTCTTCTGCGATTGAACGCATAGTAATTGCGGGGATTAGAAAAAGGAAAAACCAAGGCGAAAGATTGAAAAACGGAATTAGATCCGCTTCCATTCCTTCTAAAAGGTTCGTTTCCATTGATATTATCCAATGGAATGCCCCTGATAAGATCAAGAAAATTAGGATAAAGATGTACCCGATAATGGAACCTAAAAAACTCCTGATTTCTTTAAAATATAGTGCTCTCATGTGCGCTAAACAATTATACAAGATTAGTATCGGACCAAAAATAAGATTTCCTTTCAATACATCAACGGAAAGAGTGCGAAGTGTTACTATCATTTATCAAGATGTTGTTGTTTATTAAAAGATTGCTTTGGTTTTGGAGCTGGAATATTGGATATTGGATCGCCTTCGGCTTTTAGAAGTTAGAATTTAGAATTTAGAAGTTAGAAGTTAGAAGTTAGAAGTTCGGATTGAGTTCATTGAAACCGAATCATGTCTAAAATCCAATATCCAACAGTGAGGCACGAACGATCCAATATCCAATCAAGAGCCTGCGACCGATTCAGCATCTAATAAAATAATTGTAAATTTACCCACGATGTGCAAAGCATTGATCAAACTGAATAGATGAGCAAGATACAAACAGCAGAAAGAGTTTCCGGAAGTGATGTTTCCGACAATTATGTTTTTCAAAGAAGTCTTTTGGCTTACGTTGAAGCAACAAAATTAATTTCAGGAAAAGTTTTAGAAATTGGAACAGGAAGTGGTTACGGAATTGAAATAATCAGTCCTGTAGCAGATGAATTTGTGACAGTAGATAAATTTGAGACTTCTGCATTGGAGAAAATAAAGGGGCATGACAATGTCAAATTTATTCAAATGAATATTCCCCCGCTCGTTGGTTTGGAAGACAATAGTTTTGATTTTGTAATTTCGTTTCAGGTAATTGAGCACATTAAAAAAGACCACGATTTCGTAAAGGAAATTCACCGTGTACTTAAACCGGGAGGAAAGTTCATCGTAACAACTCCGAACAAAACAATGTCGATTTCTAGAAATCCTTGGCACATCAGAGAATACAAGATTGATGAATTGACAAACATGCTTGGAAAGTATTATTCATCGGTTGATTCAAAAGGTGTTTTTGGAAATGAAACTGTGATGAAATACTATGAGCAGAACAAAGCTTCTGTGAACAAGACCATGCGTTTCGATATTTTCAACTTCCAATGGTGGGGTCCAAGATGGATGCTGCAAATTCCTTATGATTTCTTGAACCGCAGAAATAGAAATAAATTGACAGACGCCGGAGCTCATATTCAATTGGAAGATTATTTCATTGAAGATGCAAAAGAAGGCTGTTTTGATCTGTTTTATATAGCAACGAAGTAGATTCGATCACTAGATCGCTGCGCTTTCCGATTGGATCCGCCTTTTAGACTATTAGATTCGATTACTCTTCGAACTATCGAACTATCGAACTATCGAACGATCGAACGATCAATTCCTCTATCACCTTACTCACCTCATCTGCGTTGTTCAAGACAATCATGTGTCCACCGCCTGAAATAACATGGTCCATTCCCTTCTTCATTGGAAGTAAGCGGTCTTTGTCCCCATGGATTCGAATTCCATTTGACTTGTCGTCATTCTTCCAATGCGCGATTGAGTTTATTGCCCATTTTAGATGCTTCGGATCTCCGTCATGCAGAATGTCTTTGAAGACCTGCTTGTTTTCGTTATTCGTAATTCCAAAAAGAAAGTAAGAGATAAAGTTCGGGTATCTTATTAGTGACATTGGAACAATCTTGTGAAGGTTCAATGCCCCAGCAACCCGCATGTAAATAGGTAAATCCTTCTTGTCACGCATCGTTGAAAGAAGAGTCAATGTTTTTGGAGTTTTGATTTTTTCCCATTCCGCAGCAATCATTCCACCGAAAGAAAGTCCAATTAAATGGTAACCGTCTTCGGGTTGGGTTGCCTCAAACAAACGTTTCGCATAGGATTGCAGGAATTCATTTTCCTTAAAATCAATCCAAGGAACATGAACGAGTTCAACACCTTCAATACGAATATGCTTAAAAGCTCTTTCGTCCGTTCCAAGTCCGCTAAGGCAATAGAGTTTAATGATTCCCATTTTCTAAACTTAGTCTTTAATTCCAAGTTCGGCTCTACATTTATCTCCTAAGGCGATGCAGCCGTAAGGGTCATTGTTGGCTTCAGCAAAGGAGTTGTAATTTGCTATTGCTTTTCCAGAATAGCATTCTATGAAACTCTCTAATTCGGGGTAACCATCTCCTTCAGATCTACGAATGGCATCCATCGATAACTCCATTTTATTTAAATCTTCTTTTGACCAATTACCAATGATGCTCTCTGAGCTACTGGATAATTCTTTTATGCAATCGTCAAATATTTCTCGGCATCCAGCGAAGTCGGCATCGGCATCTTCGAATGAACTATATCGTTCTTCAGATTTCTCAATGACACATTTTAAAATCGTTTCATAATCAATTCCAGTTGATTCAAGATCAGTTTTTATTGGCTCTAGTTCTACTCGAACTTTATCCATATCCTCTTCTGTCCAGTTCCCCTTAGCACTTTGATTACACGAGAATAATAATGCACTAACGGCAATAATGTGGAATGTAATTTTCATTTTTTGTTAATTTACTTTTCTTCGAACAATCGAACAATCGAACAATCGAATTATCGATTTTCAAACCCATTAAAATAAGCACCAACACTCCAAGCTTCCGGTTTTGCCTCAAACCAAGGTTTAATTTTTGGCCAGATCATTCCAAATTGTTCTGAGTTTCTGTAGTTGTCTAAGGACGCTTGATTGTCCCAGTGGCTGTAGGTCATTACAATTGTAGGTCGATTAATATCTTGGTATAATTTCATTCCAGAACAACCAGGAAATTCATTTACAATATGTTTGATTGTATCGAAGAAACTTAAGAAGTCCTCAATGCGCTCTTCTTGAAATTCGAGTTTTACAATTCGCGTAATCATTAGAAAAGAGAGTCTAACGTTTCACGTGATCCAGGTGGGGTGAATTCAATTCGGATCATGTCGTTTTTGTGCATTCCAAATAGTTTTTCCGCTCCTCCGGTACTTGCGTTTGCTCCACGGTTAATGGCAATTTCTAAATACCCCGTTTCATTGAATAGTGCAACTTTTTCTCCTTGAGCAACTTCATTGTACGTGTTCGAAATAATATCGATGAAGTAATCTTTTCGTCTAAAATAAAGGATGAACGGGGTGTCCTTACCGAAGCGTTCAAACAAGGTTCGGTGGATATTTGTTACCACATTGCCGTAAATATCCATGTGAACGACGTGGCCTTTAATCAGGTTTGTTTCAGATATGGCCGCAAGTGATAATGCGTTTTTATAACCGTTGAAAGGAGTAGTGAAAGATTCGGGCTTCTCACCATTCATCAATCGAACAGCCGCTTTAACTAAAATGTTCTTTGTTGGGAATTTGAATGCTTTTGGATCAGAAATAAAATCCTCAATTCTCCAAATTGCATCAGGTCGTTCTTCTTTCAGAAAGGCGCCAAAGAATCCGTTGTCATTCGAAATAAAGAATTGTCCTGCAAACTCCATAATGGTTGGAAAGCTCCCGTCAGATCCTCCAAAATTAACGATAGGTTCACTGTCAACGCCAATTATGTGGATTGTTCCTTCAGGAAAATCTTTGTAGCAGCAATTCAAATGAAAGGCAGCTTCTGAAATATCAAACGGACGAACAGCATGTGTAATGTCAATAATAGATGCCTTTTCAACAGCAGATAGGATCGTGCCCTTAAGCGAAGCCACGTAGTGGTCATCAAGCCCCATATCAGTTGTTAAAGTAATAATGCTCATCTGTGATAAATTCAGTCGTTTTACGACGAATATTTTCCTAAATTTGGGTTAGTAATCCTTACAAGTAAAGGTAAAAATAAATTAGTCTATTGCTAGAAAAGAAGATTGAAATAAAAGGAATTAGCCCGGCAGAGTTGTTTGGCTCAAATAATACGAAACTCAAGCACATCAAGAGTTTCTTTCCGAAACTTAGAATTAGCGCGAGAGGTAACATAATTACTTACGCTGGAGATGAATTGGTCATGACTGAATTTGAAAAGAAATTCGATCTTATTATTCGTCATTATAATAAATTCAATAACCTCACGGAAAATAACATTGATAATCTGATGTTGGACAGTGGTTCTGAAATGTTGGAATCTGATGACGGATCAGAAATATTGGTTCATGGAAATCACGGTGCGAAGATTAAGGCAAAGACAATCAACCAAAAGAAATTGGTTGAGCTCATAAATAAAAATGACATGGTTTTTGCCGTTGGACCTGCGGGAACGGGAAAGACATATACTGCGGTTGCACTTGCTGTTCGAGCATTAAAAGCGAAAGAAGTTAAGCGGATCATTTTAACACGTCCTGCTGTGGAAGCGGGTGAAAATCTTGGTTTCCTTCCGGGTGATTTAAAAGAAAAACTCGACCCTTATTTAATGCCTTTGTATGATGCTTTAAGGGATATGATTCCAGCAGAAAAATTGGCAGACATGATCGAATTTGGCATTATTGAAATTGCACCTTTGGCGTTTATGCGTGGACGAACTTTAGATAAAGCTTTTGTTATTCTCGATGAGGCTCAGAACACCACTACGATGCAAATCAAAATGTTCTTAACCCGAATGGGGAAGTCAGCGAAGTTTGCGATTACGGGAGATATGTCTCAAGTCGATTTACCAAGAAAACAGAAATCAGGTTTGGCTTATGCCTTGGATGCTCTTGATGGAGTAGAAGGGATAGGGGTAATACGAATGGGAGCTGCCGATGTGATGCGTCATCAATTGGTGAAAAGGATTATTGTTGCGATGGATAAAATGGATGAAGAGGATAAATCATAATTAGAAGTTTATAATTATGATTTAGTAATTGGGTTTCAGGTTTCATAATTATCAATTAATAATTCATAATTATCAATTCCATTTGCATAATTTTGCACCAAACTTTTTCTCATGAGCGAAGCAATTATCGAAAGCACTTTTACTTTTAAAGGACAAACGAATGTATACAATGGAAAAGTCCGTGATGTATATACGTTGGACAATGGATTGATGGTAATGATTGCTTCGGATCGAATCTCTGCATTTGATCATGTTCTTCCAAAAGGAATTCCTCATAAAGGTCAAGTTTTAAATCAAGTAGCGACTATGTTTTTGGATGCTACGAAAGATATTGTTCCAAACTGGTTGATTGCAACTCCAGATCCATCGGTTGCTGTCGGATACGCTTGTGATCCAATTCGTGTTGAAATGGTGATCCGAGGATATATGTCCGGGCACGCGGCACGAGAATACAAGGCTGGCAAACGAATACTATGCGGTGTTCCTATGCCAGATGGGATGAAAGAAAACGATAAGTTTCCGGTTCCAATTATTACGCCTGCAACAAAAGCGGAGGAGGGACACGATGAAGACATTTCGAGAGAAGAAATTATCGCGCAAGGAATTGTTCCAGAAGCAGATTATATCAAATTAGAAGCGTATACGAGAGCTTTGTTTCAAAGAGGTTCAGAAATGGCGGCTGCGGAAGGATTGATCTTGGTGGACACGAAATATGAATTCGGAATGAGAAACGGAGAAATCATCTTAATTGATGAAATTCATACGCCAGATTCTTCTCGTTTTTTCTATGCCGATGGATATGCTGAACGCCAAGAAGCTGGAGAAGCTCAGAAGCAATTGTCAAAAGAATTTGTGCGTCAATGGTTGATTGAAAACAATTTTCAAGGATTGGATGGACAAACAATGCCAGTTATGCCCGATGATTTCGTTAAAGTTGTGACAGACCGCTATATTGAGTTGTTCGAAAAGATCACAGGGAATAATTTTGACAGAGCGGATACTTCAGATATTACTGCACGAATTCAAGGCAACGTTGATTCATTCTTAGAAAATTATCAAGGGTAACATTACCGAATATTCGAAAAATTAGATCATTCGACGCGCTGTGCTTTTCGATTTAATTTGGATTCATTGAAACCTGATCAATCGAGAGATAAAACAATCGAAAAACATTAATTTTTTAAAAACTTCATTTTCTCAACACCATTCGCGTGCTCCACAAGAATGAAATAAACGCCATTGTTAAGTTTTTTGACATCAATTTTGCCATTGTTAATACGGATTTCTTCACTCAACTTTCCGTCGATTCCAATGATTTTTATGGATTCAACTTCTCCAATTTTTTCAAGTCCATCGATAGAAAGGAAATCCGAAGTTGGAACAGGAGATAATGTGAGTGGAGTCGAATTGATTTCATCCAAGCCAACTAGGGCTATAAACTCACATGCGGAGGTGTCGGTGCAACCATTAAAAGTTACGATTACAGCGTAATTGCCTCCAATACTTGGCGTGAAAACTTGACTATGTTCTTGTAGTACTGTGTCATTTGTATTGCAGTCCAGCCAATTGTAAATCCCTCCAGCTTGATCTGAAGTGCCTGTTCCTGGTGAAAGCGTCATGTTATTATCAACTTCATTTACGGTTAAAGTCAAACTCACCGTTGAATCACATCCATCAACTGTTTGATACGTAAAAACATTTAGTCCATCGTCAAAAACATCAAGTTGTTGGCCTCCGAAAGGGAACGTTTCAGTAGAGCAAATTGTCGCGGAGGACGTTTCATCATACGCTTGATTAATCGTGATGTCATCAGTTACACTCCCGTTGGAGAATGTGTACGTCACTGTATATGTTCCAGGAGTTGAAGTCAATAAGTCGATTTCACCGTTTGCTGGATTAATTGATAAGCCCGCCGAAGATGAATAAACACCGCCTTGTTCTCCCGATTGAACAGGACTTGGGTTGGATTGATCTGAACAATAAGTAGAGGAAGAGTAGGCGATGTCATTAAATCCGGCCTCAGTAAGTGCAAGGCTGAAAGGAGCAGTTGCAATGTCGCCAGCTGTAACACCATTTCCATTAACGGCTATTCCACGGGCAAAGAAGTTAACAGTTCCCATTCCTTGTGCAGGCGCAACCCAGTTCACTTCAAATACACCTGTCGTAGAAGTTCCGTTGTGCTCTAAATACTGCATTCCAGCTATCGGAACAATTTGTGTATTGGGAGTTCCAGGTGTATTTAATGTTCCTGCTGCTCCATTGGATAAATTCAAAGCAACGCTTTGCATTCCGAACCCAGCTGGACTTCCGGTGCTTGTTACGTTGTATTGAATCGTATAGGTATCTCCCGGTGCATATTCTGTTACTTGATTAGAACCCGCATCCAATACCGTTAATGCGATGTTTGGCTGAAATGTCCCGGCGCCATGACAATCCATACAACTTGCGCCACCAGATAAAGGTCCGCCAGTTCTGTCTCCTAGTCCCATATTTGCTGCTCCATTTGAGCGGGGTGGAGTAGGACTGAACGCTTTTAATTCCGCTTTATTTCTGTTCGACATAAGCAGAAACGCAGAAGTTCCAAAAATCAAAACAATTAGTGTACTTAATATGCTTTTCTTCATCAACCTAGTTTATCGGCTTGCTCATTCGCCTTTTTCATTATGGCATCTGCTTTCTTATCACCTTCCTTTTCCACGGTTACCGCCTTTTTCTCAGCTTCATCCGTATATTTTTTTGCCGCCGCTTCTGCTAATTTTTTCTTAAGTGGGTTATTTCCAGCTTCTTTAATCAACTTTTTTCCCTGAGCATCTGCCTCCGTTCTTATTTTATCTGCTCCTTTTTTAGCGAGAGCTTTTGCTTCATTTGCTTTTTGCTGAGCATCAGCTAAAATTGCTTTCTTCTTCTTTTCAACCTCCGCTTTAAGATCATCAACCTTATCATCGATAATTGCAGTAACTGAGTCTTTTACAACGGTCTTTATATCTTCAATTAGGTTTCCTATTTGAGCTTTCGCCGCTTTTGAAACTTGTTCTTTTAAATCCGTTGTGATCTTAGGATTCTTAGGGTCACCACTTGCAAAAACATTGACAGGTATGAATGCAGGTAGATCGCCCATCTTAATAGACGGGTGAAGTCCGTTAAGTGTTGTTAATCCTTTTTCAACCTCCTTTAAAATAGATGCAGGAATTTTATCTTTTGGAACATTCATCGCAAACTTATAATTCATGTCCTTTTCTAAAGTAGTATATCCAGAGACTTTGGTGTTAATTCCACCAAGTTGTAAATCGAAAGGAGTCAACATTACTTTGCCGTCATGAATTGAAAAATGAGTTGTAAAATTCTTGAATGTTTGTTTTGAGAAGTCCTTGAACTTCGTCACTTGTTCAATTTTATTCAAAAGTTCAAACCCCGTTACTTGCAGTTTATTTGAACTGACATCTCCATCACTTGAGATTGAGTTTAGAACCGGCATTAATCCAGTCGTTAAGTTCGAACTCATATCGAAACTTGAAGAGATTTTTCCTTTTGCGTATTTAGCAATTGGCGCTAATTTCTCTACTGTCAAGAAGTTTTTTGTCAATTCTTCAATGTCAATTTTTTTGAGCTTATAGCCGAAGTTAAATTTCGGATTCTCATGGTCTTGTGTATTGTAATTTCCAGTCAATCCAATCTCACCTCCCATTGCTTTCAAGTCAAAATTGCTCAGTTCGGCAATCTCATCCTTAAGAACCAATTTCCCAGAAATATCTTTGGCATCGATTCCGCTGTAACGCGCTTTTTTTATTTTCGTCGATATTTTTAAATCGATATTGGCCGGGACAAGAGTTGGTTCAACCTCAACTGGGTCAGGAGCAACTGCGCCTAAAGTTTGGCCATCAGCCCGCGTTTCTTCCTCTGGGTAAATTCCCATTAAATCGTCAAGATCGATGTAGTCACTGTTTAAGTTGAAATCGCCCGCCAAGACACCATCTCGAAGCATATAATCGAAATAGTCATGAATCTCACCGTCCAATTTAAAATCAGATTCTCCCATTTGGGCATCCAATTCATTCAGTACTAAACGCTCAGGCGAGAAGGTTAATTTTAAATGGTTGACATCTACCTCTTCAGATAATTCTTCAGATTTATAATTCATTTTCGACAACTCTACTGTTCCTGCCGCCGTGAAATTCTCGTAATCTTCAGCGTCTAAAGCACTCATTTCACCTTTAATGTCAACATCAGCATCTAGAATCCCACTATATTCTTCACCTTTTTCCATTGGAATGAAATCCTTTAATGTTGCCAAGTCAACATGGGTGTTGATCGAAGATTGAATGTAGGGGTCCGACATTAATTTCTTCATGAACAAGCTTCCATCAATAGTGTTCTTTGAAAGATTCGCATGGAATTTAGGCATGTCAAATGTCATGTCATCAAGATTTTCGCCTCCGGGGTATTTACTTGCCGCATCCACCTGAACATTTGTAATCTTACTTAACCCGGGGTATTTAATTGAGCCGTCTTTCAATTTGACACCGAAGTCCCAGCCCGGCAAGTTTTTATCGTCCATTTTGCCTTTAATCAATCCATTAAGCGACATCGACCCTGATGAAACCATGCTTTCATAACCTGAATGATAGAACGTTGGAATGAGTGATAAGAAGTCTTTGAATGAAGATTTTGACGCATCAAGTTTCAAGTCCATAGCATCATACCCCTCAAACATTTCGTAATACCCATCAAGAGAAAGAGTTACTTTGTTCAATGAAATACTGTTTTTCTTCAAAGTGAATTTCGATGATTTCTCAGTGAATTTCATTAAAAGATTAATTTCGGCGTCTGTTTTTACCTCCGTCAAATAATTGAGTCCCTCCATGCGGTACGTCAATTTATCCATCGTTGTTTTCGTTTCAAAATCAACAACATCGGCTGTTAAATCTCCGCTCCCGGAGTGATTTACATTGATCAGTTCAGCGAACATGTCTGAAGCGCGATCATCGTATTTGATACGTGCATTTGTAATAGTATATTCTTTCAAGGACAATTTAAAACTCGATGGTTCTTCAATTTCCTCTTTTGTTTTTTCAGTATCGGGTTTCACGATATCATAATTGGCCAATCCGTTTTTCAATACCCTAACGTCAATAATCGGCTCATCAATGTGGATTTCATCAATTTCAACTTGATCGCCTCCAATGACACTCCAAAAACCAACGTGGGCCGTTAAAGTTTTGATTTTCATTAACTCAACGCCTTTGAACTCTTTTATTCCCGTCAATCTAGCATCGTGAATTTCCACAGTCATATTTGGGAAAGTGGTAATAAAAGTCAAGTCAAAATCCTCAATAGTTAGCTTTGCATTAAGGTTCGTATTCACCTCATCAATTACCATTTGTTTGATCTGATCCTTAAATAATATTGGAATTAAAATTAAGAGTACAATGATAACAATCAGGGAGATGCCTGTCCATTTCAGGATTTTTTTAACGACCTTTTTCATAAAATAATGGGGTTTAGTTTAATCGTATTTCAAAGATAATAAAACGCCTCATTTTCAGGTTGAAAAAAGTACTGATAAATGTTAATTTTTTAAACAAGCGAAAAATCATATTTCAAACGCAATATCTGATTATCTTTGTTACCAAATTTATCAATTACAGATGGAAAAATTTGCTAGAGGCTTTTTCTCGATTCGAATGATGGCTGTTGGAATGTTAGTGTTTCTTTTGGCTATAGGATTCGCTACTTTTATAGAGACTAAATTCGATACTCAATCAGCGAAACTAGTTGTTTACAACGCAATGTGGTTCGAACTTTTATTAACATATTTGGCTCTGAGCCTTATTGCGAACATTTTTAGGTACAGAATGTTCCGACCGGAAAAAATCGCGATTCTCTTTTTCCACCTTTCATTCATAGTTATATTGATTGGTGCTGGCGTAACGCGATATGTTAGTTTTGAAGGCCTGATGGTTGTAAAAGAAGGCCAACAATCGGATTTTATTTATTCCTCTGATCCGTATTTCTGGATGAAAGTGAATGATGGAAAAATGCAATATACTTGGGATCAAAAGGCATTCATGACTGAGATTTCAGATTTTTATAACGATTTTGATCATGAATTTAAATTGCCTGGACATACGCCAGTAACAGTTGAATACGCTGATTACCGTAAAAACTACATGGATTCTTTAGTGACGGATAAAGAGTTTGACGAAACGACTTTAGAAATTGTAACCAATGGAATGAGATCCAATTTTTTAACGGAGGGTTCTTTTCTAATGGTTGGTGAAGCAGCGCTTTCTTTTGAGAAGAAAGATGCCATGCCTGGGATTCAGATCAAGCGAAAAGGAGCGAAGTTAATGATGGAGTCAAAACTTCCAATTACCTTTTTGGCGATGTCTGAGATGAAAAAGGCCGCTCGAACGGGTCAAGTTGCGGATTCATTGTATCAATCAATTCCAGTTGATAGTGTTGTTCCATTGCAAACAGCGACGCTTTATAAAGTAGGTGAAGAACAATTTGTTCTGAAATCGATTCGAAAGCATTCAAAAATGATGGTTCTTCCAGCCCCAGAGAAAAACATGGGCCGGGATATCTTAACGGTGAAAGTAACCGATGGTAAAGAATCTAAAATAGTTGATTTAAGAGGGGGAGAAGATGCTATTCCAACGCGATCGGTGTTTGAATTTAAAGGTTTGATTTACGAAATGGACTATGGTTCGAAGGAAATTAAGGTTCCTTTCTCCGTTTTCTGTAAAGACTTTAAGTTGGATCGTTACCCAGGATCAAATTCTCCATCTTCATTTGAAAGTTTCATTACAATTATTGATGATGAAAACAACTACAAAAAGAACACAAGCATTTACATGAACAATGTAATTGACTATAAAGGATACCGTCTTTTTCAATCCGGATATGAACAGGATGAAAGCGGCACACACCTGAGTGTCAATTACGATTGGTGGGGAACAAATATTTCATACTTGGGTTATTTGATGATGGGAATCGGAATGGTTCTTTCGCTTTTCTCAAAGAATGGAAGATTTAGAGAATTGAATGTATTAATGAACAAGACCAACAATAAATTGGAAAAAATGTGGCTCCCAGTAGTAGCTCTTTTGGTGTCAACTTCAATGAGTCTTGCAACTCAAGACACTATTGCAAACCCGTCCGACTTGGATACGATATCGCATACGGAGCATCACGATCATGATGGTCATGACCACAGTGATCCGAATCATACGCATGAAGAAGCACAAGCGCCAGTGAAAAATATGGCTTTTAATGTCATGACGGAAGAGCATTCTGAAGAATTCGCTTCACTTCTAGTTCAGGATTTCAAAGGTCGAATTATTCCAATGCACACCTTGTGCAGTCAATTGCTGCGGAAAATTCATAGAGACGACTCGTTTGGCGAATACAATGCTGTGCAGGCAATCATTAGTATGCACATCTATTGGGATTACTGGAAGAGTCAAGAAATGATTTACGTATCAAGAAAAGGAGGGATTCGTGAGAAACTAAATTTGAAAGGAAAGTACGCTTCGTATGATCAATTACTGGATAAAGAAGGAGAATTTATCTATTGGGAATCATACAATAAGTCACATCAGACTTCCGAAGCGGATCGAAATGAATTTCAAAAGCAAATTTTGTTATTGGGGGAGAAATTCCAAATTCTACAGACGATTTACTCTTTCAAATGGGAGAACTTGAAAATTTTGCCCATCAAAGAAGATAAGAAAGAAACTTGGACGCCGATTGGAATGGCAGATAAAGACCCAGAAGGATTTAATACTGCTGTTGCTTATTTCAATGCGTTGAACGACGCTTATTCGAATCAAGGAGCGTATAAGGTTGCATCGGAGAAGTTAAAGGACCTGAAAAAATTCCAAAGAAAGTTCGGGGCTAATGTTGTTCCAAGCGATAAATTGGTGGATCTTGAGATTCGCTACAACAAGATGAATATCTTCGAAAAAGCTATAAATTATTACTTGTATCTCGGTTTAATTATACTGATCATTTATTTCGTCAAGGTATTTATTCGTCGCACGCACAGAGTAAAGAAAGGTTTTAAAACAATAGGGTGGGTATTGATCGGTCTTACGAGTATATTGTTTCTGTATCATGGATACGGAATCTATATGCGAATGATGATCACAGGTGAAGCTCCTTGGAGTAATGGTTTTGAAGCTATTGTCTTCATTTCTTGGGTTACCGTTTTAACAAGTTTGATTTTTGCCAAAAAGAACATCGCAACATTAGCTGGAGGAACCATTATGGCCTTCTTTATACTGTGGGTAGCGAATATGAATTTACTGGATCCTGAAATTACACCACTTCAGCCTGTATTAAAATCGTATTGGTTGATGATTCACGTTGCAATTATTACTGCTAGTTATGCCCCCTTAGGTCTGTCGTGTATCCTTGGCTTTATGAACCTTATCCTTTATATTTTCAGAGGAAAGAAAAACGGAGAAGTAATCGGGTTGGAAATGGCAGAGATCAGATATATGGCTGAAGTAACAATGATTATTGGATTGTTCATGCTTACGATCGGTACCTTCCTAGGTGGTATTTGGGCAAATGAATCTTGGGGCCGCTATTGGGGGTGGGATCCAAAGGAAACATGGGCACTTGTTGCGGTTTTAGTATATGCTGTCATTCTACATTTACGCTTCATTCCTGCTTTGAAGGATAAGTTTACATTCAGTGTGCTATCATTCTGGGGGTATTCTTCAATTCTATTTACATTCTTTGGAGTGAACTTCTACTTGGTTGGCTTACACTCGTATGCGAATGGAGATGGCTTAGGAGAGTTTCCAGAATGGTTGATTTCAATGGTTGTGATACTCTATATCTTCACTGAAATTGCATCGGTTCAAAACCAATATTACATTACTAAAGGGAAAGTTGCAACTTCGTATTTCAAGAAAAAAATTGCACTTATTGCAGGTTTTGTCTTATTTACGAGCTTCATGCTTTGGGTATTGTCCGTAACTGAATTTTTAGTGATGATACAACCATTGCTTCTAATCCTTGGTTTGATTGCTGTAACGAACGCTTTACAATATGGATACGTGTACCTTAGAACGAATAAGGCCACTTCGACAGAAATCGATGAGATATGAAATTAGATATTTTAGTTTTTGCTGCACATCCCGATGATGCTGAATTGGGGTGTTCTGGTACCTTAATGAAACAAATCGAAGCTGGATCTAAAGTTGGAATAGTCGATTTAACACAAGGTGAAATGGGATCTCGCGGTACGATTGAATCCCGTTACGAAGAAGCTGCAGCGGCCTCTGAAATCATGGGGATTCACGCAAGGGTGAATCTGAAAATGGCCGATGGTTTTTTCGAAATCAACGAAGCGAACAAACGATTGATTATTGAACAAATTCGAAGGTTTCAGCCGGAAATTGTATTGATGAATGCTTTGAATGACAGACATCCTGACCATGGACGCGCTTCAAAACTTGTTTCAGAATCTTGTTTTCTATCAGGATTGATCATGTGTAAAACGGAGTGGGAGGGAAGCGAACAAAAGGCAATCAGACCTAATGCGGTTTATCATTACATTCAAGATTATTACATCAAACCTGACTTCGTGGTTGACGTTACGAAATACCATGAACGTAAAATAAATGCGGTTCAGGCGTATAAAACACAATTTTACAATCCGGATTCAACGGAACCTGAAACGCCAATTTCTGGATTGGACTTTTTAGAATCAGTTTCCGCAAGAATGATGGAATTTGGCCGCCCTGCTGGATTTAAATATGCGGAAGGGTTTACCGCTGAGCGTTTTATCGGTGTTGACAATCTGTCGGATCTTATCTGACACATAGCTGGTTAACACTTTGTATATGCCTTACTTTTGCCAATGAGCAACGCATGCGTTATTTTCACGTTTAGCTTATAGACTAACACCACTATTACTGTAATTCTAAAATTAGAATAGAAGCGAATGAAAAGTTTTTTATTGAGTGGTTTATTTTGTTTGATAGCTGTGTTTGGGTCAAATGCTCAGTGTGCCAACCCTACAGTAATGCTATTTGAAGATTTTGAAGGAGCAGCTCCAGTAATTGGAAGTATTCCTGGGACAACTTATGGTTCGGTTTGGAACAATGCAGCTTACATACTTAGCGGCTCTCAACATGGATGGTTTAACGTTGTCAATGGATTAGGAGATATAGACGTTTACGACAGAACTATAACTGGCTATTGTGTCGGGGCAGACGCTGAAATTTCATTTTGGACACGACAATCTTTTGGTGTGACCAATGTCACCTTCACAGCTTTCGACGATTTAAATAATATTCTTGCATCTACGACAATTAATTTAACAAATGTATTTCAACAAATAACGTTTAGTTTCATTGCATCAACCCCTGGTGTTCGATTTGTGATTCATTGTAATTCTACAGGTGGTAACGGCGTCGACATTGTGATGGAAGATATGTTGTTTACTCAATGTGCAAGCTCAACATCAGAAGATATCGTTTATACAGATTGCTCTTCACTTCTTCCTTTCGACTTGTTTTCTTTCTTTACTGCTATTCCCGCTGGTGGAACATGGAGTGGGCCTTCAGTCTTAACCAACGGGGATCTGGGGACATTTGATCCAACTGTTAATACTTCTGGACTGTATTCTTACACTGAAATAACAAACTGTGGACCTGTTGTGTCAACTGTAGATGTTTCGTTAATGAATGCCATTGATTTAGGAAACGATACAACTTTTTGTTCGGGAAATGCTTTGATCTTGGATGCAGGGCTGGGATTCGATTCGTATTTATGGTCAAACGGAGCGACAACGCAAACAATTAACGCTACTACTTCTGGAACGTACAGTGTAGTTGCTGGAATTCCACTATCGAACATCGTAGTGAATGGAGAGTTTGAAGGAGGCACAACCGCCGCATCAAACAACTTTACAACTGGATATGCAGTTGGAAGCGGTGGAGCTTGGGGCGTACTTTCGAGCGCTGGAGAGTGGGCGATCACAACAGCCGCAAACCTTGTACATAATAATTTTCCTGGATGTACGGATCATACTACAGGAGCAACCAATATGTTTGTTGCTAACGGAGCATCGGTTGCCAATATAAACGTTTGGAGTCAAACGGTGCCTGTAACTCCCAATACGGATTATTTATTCTCTTTCTGGGCGATGCGTGTTAGTAATGACCCGAATCCGGCAGATCTTCAGATGTACATAAATGGAGTAGCTATAGGACCAATTAATTCAACAGGCGGAATTTGTGCTTGGGGACAGGCTGCGGATTCATGGAACTCTGGAGCTGCAGTTTCTGCAGTTTTGAGTATTGTAAATCAAAGTACGGCAGCATCAGGAAATGACTTTGCCTTAGACGATATCACATTTGCACCGGTTTGTACTGCAACGGATACAATCGTAGTCAGCGTTCAAGCACCTGCGCAAGTAGTCACTTTTGTTGATCCTTCGTGCAATGGATTGGCAGATGGAGAAATTCATGTCGATAATGTTTTAGCCGATGATTATAGTAACGATGGCGGAATAACATGGCAAGTAGATTCCTTCTTTGTTAACCTTCCAAGTGGTGTTTACAATGTATGTTCTAGAACGGCAATCGGATGTGTTGTTTGCCAAAACGTTGTATTGACAGATCCACCACCTGTTGTTGTTACAGCAAGTGCAGATGTTCTTATTTGTCAAAACGGTTCAACCGATATTAGCGCTGCAGCAATTGGAGGAACAGTTTTCTCATATTATTGGGATTTCACAGCAGACACGACTGATACTCAAAATGTGTCGCCAATAAATGATTCTATTTTCTATGTGTATGCAGAAAATGAAAACGGATGTATTTCAGAAATTGATTCGGTTATTGTTACCGTTAATCCTCCATTGGATGGAACAATTTCGGCAAACGTATCGATCTGTCCTGGTGATCAAACGACGATCAATGCTACAGCAAGCGGTGGAATGGGAGCGCCTTATACCTTCACGTGGAGTTCTGGGGCTGTGAACACAACGGCTGGAATAGATGCAATAACAGTTACTCCTGCCTCGACAACCGTTTATACAGTGACGGTTACAGACGGATGTGAATCTACTCCTTTTGTTATTAGTAATACAGTGACAGTTTCACCCGTTCCTCAGCCTTCTTATTTGATCACAAGTCCACCACAGTGCGAACCAGCGACGTTTGAAATCATCAATACAACAGATCCGAATTTGAGTGGTATTATCGACTGGACGGTAAACGGAACTGAATTGTTTTCAAATCTCGAGTCGATATCAACAGGGCCATGGATGGCAGGGGATTATGACTTGGAAATGGTTGTGACTTCATCTGACGGTTGTGTTGGAACTGCATTTTTCCCAAGCGCTTTGGTTGTTCAGCCAGTGCCCGTAGCCAATTTTACTTACATTCCTTCGCCTGTAACGATGTTTAACACGAATGTTGTTTTCAATAATGGATCGATTGGCGGTGCGTATTACCAATGGTATTTCGAAGAAGGATCACTAGCAACTTCGACGAGTTACAACCCAACAACGGATTTCCCGGACGGTCAAGTAGGAACATACGAAGTGATTTTAATTGTTGAATCTGAATTGGGCTGTTTTGATACGATCACTCAACTGGTTCAAGTATATCCCGAAGTGATTCTTTACGCTCCGAATACATTTACACCTGATGGAGATGAATTCAATCAGCTTTGGAATGTCTATATCGAAGGAGTAGATATTTACAATTTTGAATTGACCCTCTACAACCGTTGGGGGCAACAAATTTGGATCAATAAGGATCCTAGTCAAGGTTGGGATGGAACGTATAATGGTCAATACGTTCAGGCTGGAACTTTTGTTTGGACAATTACCGCTAAGGATTTATTGAATGATTCGAAGTACGAATTTAACGGTCATGTTACGATTCTTAAATAAGATCTAGAATTTCAATCCGGCCGTTCATTTGAACGCTATCGCCTTTACTTTTCCCTAAAAGCTGCTGTCCCATTGGGCTTGTTGCCGTCAAACAAAAAACGGTTTCGCTGCCAACATCTATTTGCCCTAGTCCAACGGAAAAGAAGAAATAGCCTCTGCTAGATTTAACCAAACTGCCGTATTGAATGATCGAGTGCTCATCTTCTGGATTCACTTTTGCCAGAGCGCTGCGCAACAATGTCATTTGGTTTAACGATTTGGAAAGCTTTTCTTGCTCCAACTGAGCCATCGCACGTCCTGTTTCATGCTTGTCACCCGCAGAGCTTTTCGTTTCGTTTGTGAGCGATTTTTGAAGTTCATCAAATTGAACTTGAATCCGATGGATTCGACCCATCAACTCTGTTTTTAGCGTTTTATATACCAATTGTTTATCCAACATGCTTACCGATAAGTTTGGACCATTCGTTCAATATTGACGCTGAAGAATATTCTGCGGCTTTTGCTTTCAACGTATTTTGGTCGAATTGAACTTCGCTATTCATAAATTGAAGCATCGCGTTTTTTAAGTCTTCGCTGTTCCCTTTTTCAACTTGAATTCCCAATTCAGAACTCATTCCATTGGCAATTCCAACAGAAGTTGATATTACAGGTGTTCCCGTAGCCCAGGCTTCCGCTAAAACGATTGAGAAGGTTTCATAATCTGAAAACAAAAGGAAGGCATCAGCCGCGTAATAATAGGGTACAAGTTCGTGCCATTGCAACGGGCCAATAAATTCAATAACCTCATTCAAGTCCAATTCTTCGCAGTACTTTTTCCAATCTGAAATTTCTTCATCACAGATGATTGTCAATTTGAAGTTTGCGTTTTCCTTTTTTAGGATTTCAACTGCTTCAATTATTCCGTCCGGGTTTTTTGTGTTGTGATCGAATGTTGAAACATGTAAGAATTGCGTTTTGTCATTCTTAACTTTAGGCTTAGCGGAGAATAAATTTAGATCAATATGATTTCCGATAACATTGATTTCTCTTTTCTTGAAATTTGGCTGCATGTCCGCTTTTAGCACATCGGATACGGCAATAATCTCCGTTGATTTTTTACGAATTTGTCCTGAAATCCAATGGTGCATTCGGCCCCATTTAAAAGGGCCTTTCGGTCTAAAGTAAGATCCATGTTCGATATAATATACAGGACATCCAAAATTCTTTCTTGCGACTAAAAATTGCCATCCTCTTGGCAGCAATACATTTCCAATGATTAAATTTACATTGTCCAAGCTATCAATCCCGCGAATTAGTGCAGCGCGTTCTTGTTTCTTTCTCGCGAAAATATGTCCGTTGCCGTTGTATTTAACAAGAATTTCATTGAATTCCGTTTTCTCGGATTTGTTGAATTCAATTTCACCGCTATCTTTTGCAACTGTATGAACTACGGTAACTTTATAGCGTTTTCCCAAGAGTCGCGCTTGACGCTCAACGAAATTGCCTAAAAAAGGATGTTCCTTTGATGGATACCAAGAACTTAATATGAGGATGTGAATATCATTATCTACCATGAAATGACAAAATACGAAATTAAGCCAATGTCTTCTCGAAAACAGATTTTACCTGATCAAGTGCAAAATCAATTTCTTCCTTAGTTGTGAGTCTTGAAAATGAGAAACGCACATTTGGACGTTCCATATCTGCTCCAATTCCCTCCAAAACATGCGAGCCTTTCGAAGCTCCAGAAGAGCAAGCGCTGCCTCCAGAAACCGCAACGCCTTTCATATCCAAAGTAAAAAGTAACATGCTCGATTTTTCGTTTTTAGGGAAACAAACATTTAGAACTGTATACAATGACTTTTCTGGGGCCGTTTCTCCATGGAAATTAATTGTGTTGAAGTACTCTTTTAATTGGTCGATCATGTACGTTTTTAATCCCTGTACGTGATTTTTATGTCCTAAAAGATCTTCATAAGCCAAGTCCATTGCTTTTGCCATTCCAACAATTCCGTAAACATTTTCCGTTCCACCGCGAAGACCTCTTTCTTGAGCTCCACCATGAATTAGCACGTCTGCCTTACGGTCTTTGTTGATGTAAAGAAATCCAATTCCTTTCGGTCCGTGGAACTTGTGTGCCGCTCCAGCAATGAAATCAATATCCAACGCCTTTAAATCAAAGTTGTAGTGACACATTGTTTGAACGGTGTCTGAATGGAAAAGTGCGTTGTATTTTCGGCACAGTTCACTTACCTTATCGATAGGAAGAAGCGTTGATATTTCATTGTTTGCGTGCATCAACGATACGAGCGTTTTATCTTCAGATTGCAACAATCGTTCAAGGTCCTTTAAATCTACGTTTCCTTTTTCGCAAACGTTTACGTAAGAAACGCGCACTGCATCTGACTTCATTTGCTCAGCCTTATGTCCAACTGCATGATGTTCCAATTTAGAAGTGATAATGTGCGTTACACCCATTTGATTTACAGCGGAATTTAACGCCATATTATCAGCTTCCGTTCCACCTGAAGTGAAAATAATTTCGGATGGTAGACAGTTCAAGTGTTTCGCAATTGAACGCCTTGAAGTTTCGATAAGCGCCTTTGACTTCCGACCGTAACTATGGGCCGATGATGGATTTCCAAATCCTTCTTTCAAAACAGGAAGCATAGCTTCTATAACTTCTGGTGCAATAGGCGTTGTCGCCGCGTTATCCAAGTAAACAGACATGAGCATTATATTTATGGCTCAAATATATAATTATTAGGGCAAATCTTTGCCTAAGATATGACGCATTGTTTCTTCTCCTTTTGGAGCGCGTTTTAGGTTTTCAAGAAAGAGGTTGCTTTTCTCTATTTTTTTCTCACTGGATTTGATCTGAATGACCAAATAAATGATCGCTCTTTGGACGCCCATTCGAAGTGACTCAAAACGCTCTCGTCCTTCGTGATCCTGCTCTATAACTTCGGTAAATTCTTCTGGAACTTCAAACCCGTACTTTGAGAAATCGCGTTTAAGTTCTACAGAAACCTCATCTTTTAAATGAACATCAAGTTCCTTCATTCGCGCTTTTGAAAGTGCAATATAGGCCGTATTATTTCTCAAAGAAACAGAGCCGCCTTGCCATGTGATTTGACCGTTTAGAGTTATGTGGAAACGCTTATTGTACACCGATCCTGTGTCATCCTTTGTCCAAAATGATTTTAGAATTTCATCCGTTACGGTAACGTGATGCATTTTCAGTTTAGCGAGGTGCCCTATTTTCGATTTTAATTTCACTTAGGGAAGGTAATGATTCTAAAGGAAATTGGGATTGTTTGGACTCCTAGTAAACAAACCCGCACTTCACTCAACTTAATTAATACACATTCCATTATTATTTCAAAGAAATACATGGTACATTGTATTCTCTAATCCTTTAAAGAAACCGTATATGAAATTATTAGCAAGTTTAACGTTCGCGTTATTATTAAGCGCAACAGCATTTGGACAAACGAATGCAACAGATGCGACAGTTATAGATTGCGCAGGAACATCGTATAATTTGTTCGATGAGTTAGACGCTGGAAAAATAATTGTAATTGGTTGGACAATGCCATGTGCAACGTGCGCGGGGCCTTTATTGGAAGTTCACAATGCAGTTCTGGGATTTGCAGTTAGTCACCCAGGTGTTGTTGAATATTGGATGACGGATGATTTTTCAAATTCTTCATGTGTAACGATTCAAGATTGGTGTGCAGCAAACGGTATTTCAAACGCAAAATTCTTTAGCTCTGCTGAATTAGATATGTTTGATTATGGATCAGCAGGAATGCCTAAGGTTGTCGTTCTAGGATGTACAGATCATAAGGTATACTACAACAAAAACAATTCACCAAGCGGTCAAGCGGCGGAGGCATCAATTAATTATGCTTTGGATGATCTTGCGAATGCGTGTCAACCTGTTGGAATTGCCGAATTGGAAGTTACCAATTTGGATGTTTCTTGTTTTCCTAACCCAACGAGTTCTGTTTTGAATGTTACGGTTGGAATGGTTGCTCCTCAAGCTGTTGTTATAGAGGTGATTGGATTGAACGGACAAGTTTTCTCAACGGTTTCAGTGGAAGATTTAAACCTTCTTACAGAAGGAGTTCAGATAGATGTAAATAACTTAGCCACTGGTATTTATATGCTGAAAGTATCTAGCAATGAAGATACGGTGGTTGAGAAATTCGAAGTGAAGTAATTCAGAAATCTACTTTCTTATGCGTTTAGTAATTGTTTCAATCCTTGCGTTGTTTGCTGGGAATAGCTCTTTTGGCCAGGGGTGCTGCTCTGGTGGTGGAGGTTCTCCATTAGCAGGTGGAGCTTCGGCCGGTGTTCTTCAAGATGGACAAGTTCAACTCGTAAGTTCGTATAAGTACACAAAGTCTGATCGATTCATGTCCGGCGATAGAGATACAATGGCGTTCTTCGATAATTTATCGAGCGACTATCTTTTCTTTAAAGCAGATTATGGGTTAACAAAGAAATTGACTCTTTCGGTAGCGGCCGGTTATTATTTAAACAGAACGATTACTGAGCATGCCGACACAACGATGATTGGCGGAATTCAACAGATTGAGAGTGAGGTGGTGACTTCATCAGGATTTGGTGATTTAATCCTCTTTCCTCGATACAACGTTTATTCAAATGAAAAAAATTCGATTCAATCTGAATTGACACTTGGGTTGGGATTGAAAATGCCGTTAGGTAGACATGACGATTCAACATTTGTAGGTCAATCCTATTTTTTGAATCAAGATGATCCTTCAAGTCCATTCATTGATTCTATTGAAATCTGGCAAACATCGCCTCCAACAGTTCAAGCTACAACGGGATCCAATGATTTGATGTTCTATGCATTCTATTTGAAGAATTTCAAGAAAAAGAATTTTAAATTGTTTACAAGTGCCCTCTATATTCACAAAGGTTGGAACTCTTTGGGAATTAAGTTTGGCGATTATGCAACGGTTGGCCTTTACGGGGGAACAAGCGTATTCAACAACCGATTGAGTCTCTTGGGCCAACTTAAAGGTGAATGGGTTGGAAAAATGCAAGCGCATGAAAGCCTGAATATTTTATCGTTGTACAATATAGAGCAAGAGTCAACAGGAAGTGCGATGCTTTCTTTCGTGCCTCAGGCTACTTATATGTTTAAGAAACCACAGATCTCTATTTTTGCAACGGCTGACATTCCTATGTATCAATTTATGCGAGGGACGCAGATTTCATCAGGAATTCAAATTACTGGTGGAATTTCATACCGCTTCTTCGCTAAAGAACCAAAAAAGGAACCCGTTCAAAAAGAAGAAGGATTGTTCGTTTATCAAGAAGAACGTTTCAAGGTTTTTGGGATTTGCGGAATGTGTAAAGAAACAATTGAAGGAACTTTAAACAGTATGGCTGGTGTTTCGTTTGCCAAATGGGATCAAAAATCTCAATCACTTAAAGTACGTTTCGACTCCTTGAAATTGTCATTGGATGATTTGAAAGTAGGACTTGCTAAAGTTGGGTACGACTCTGAAACACACAAAGCTACGGATGAAGCTTATGAAAATCTTCATTCATGCTGTAAGTACGAAAGATTATAATTTTCTCTATCTTTAGGGAACACTATAAAATCATCGATCATGAAAAAGTACATCGTATATCTGCCAATATTCTTAATGTTTCTAGTAGCAAGCTGTTCCGAAGAAGCGTCGAGTGATGCATCCAAAGATCAAGTTGATGAGACGCCTAAAAAAGCGTTGGAAGAGCGAGAACCTGAGGTTAAAGAGTATTTAGACGCTGTCGATGAATTGGCTACTGAATATCTTGTCTTAGCGGAAGGGTTGTTGGATGCCTACGATAAAGTACAAGTAGGGGAGTTGGATGTCTTTGAAAAATTGGCGCTGGTTGCCGAAATGTCATCAACGGCTCTAGAGATTGAAAGATTGTCCGGAGAGATTGTATCCATCGAACAGCAACAAGAAGGCATAGAAGCTAAGTTGGATGCGGATGATATCATCGAATTAGGAATGAAAGTTCAAGAGAAAATGGTACGCTACAATGAAGTAATGCAACGCGTTAGTAAAATTGACTTTAGCGAATTCTCCGACGTCTCAGATCTTACATCTTACTTTTAGTTCTTTCCCAAAAAAAAACTCTGATTTCGATAAACGAAACCAGAGCTGAAACATGAAAACTTACTTACTGTTTACTCCACTTATGGAGTTTCTTTCTGGAAGCCTATAATAGTGGCTTTTTCCATAATGCTTTGATTTACTGAAGATCCAAAATCGTCAATTTCTTCGCCCTCGTCTGCTCGTTTTTGTAACTCTGCAGCGATGAACGCTTCTCTTTCTGCCGCAAGCTCTCCAATCTTCGCTTGAAACGCCTCTCTCTCTTCCTGCTTCTTTGCAACGAGTGCTTTTTTCTCCACATCGGTTTTGCCTTTGAACTCTTCTGGCAATTGATCTTCTTTTAAATCTTCAATATTGATTGTTCCACTTTTTTCAGCATCCATGATGTCCCAACTACTATTGTCGTAAACGTGGCTTTTGGATTTTACAATTGCTCTTTCTGTTGCAACTTCTGGTGCACTCATACTCGCGTTTCCATCCTCATTCGATTGACTAGATTTTCCAGCCCGTCCCATTGAACCATATCCGTAATACGTGCTGTTCAATGAATCATTGTACGTCTGAATTTTATCATCATAAGGCGTTGAAATATGGACAACCTCTTGATCTGAATTAATGTTGAAGTAATCACCACCACTGCATTCAGCGCCTTCTTTCCAAAGATCAATCACACCTTTTTCGTATGTCCCACAGTGAATTGTGTTTATGAAAATTCCACGGTCTTTCGCTTTCTTACATTCTGCTCTAAAATCAACTGAACCTTGATCGAAGCGTTCATTTCCTGCGATGTAAATCATTTTTAAATCCGTTGGGTTGACCGACCAATTCAAATCTGACAATGATTTTCCTATTACAGCTCCGCAATACTCACTTCCTCCGTTTGTCGTTAAAGCAAAAAGCTTTTGAGAAATGGCATCCATATCACTTGTTAAGTCGAGCAATTGCTCAATATAATTTGAAGTTGCAGAAAGTCCATCGTTGCCGTATCTGTAAAGTGCAAATTCCAATGCTGGCGATTTCCCTTCATATTGCAACGAGCTAATCTCATTTACAATATTCCAAATTCTTGATTTGGCTTGATCGATTAGACCGTCCATACTTCCAGAAGTATCGAATAAAATCGAAACCTGAACTTTTCTAGGATTGGGTGGAGGAGTAACTTGAGCATCTGTTTGAAATGCTCCGAATGCGAATAGTGTTGCGATTAAAATAAGGTGTTTCATACTGCTGTCTTTTTCAGCTGTACAACGGTGTTTAAATTTGGTTCAAAATTTAATTAGTTAATTAGAAGTTATGAGATGTCGAGAAATTCATGTTCATTATTCACAATTAAAATGTAACTCAAAGTCATAATTGAATTATACCAATAAATTAAGCTTTATGAAAAAAATACTCATTCTTCTTTCACTTATAATTTTATCCAGTTCTCACGCTGTTTCGCAAGATGACGATGGTTGTCAAATGACCGCACTTATTGCTGGTGGAGGTAAGAACATTCAAATCGTTGGTGCCGAATCATCTTTGTTTATTGAGTCTCTGTTTGCTGAATTTCCTGATACGAAGCGAAAGGGTTACAAATGGAAATTTAAAAATGTCGTTGTCCCTGGGCTAGACAAACCAGTAACTTTTCAGGTTCATCAAGGTCTTTCTGGAAGAAATGAAAATGGAACGGGCTACTTCAATACTTTCATGGATGATAAGTATAAAAAGATGAGGCTTGCTCAAAATATTGAGACAGAAAACCCCGCAGTAATTATTTATGTCAAGCGAGGAAGAAATCATGTTATAAAAACAGATGAGGAGGATAAACTTGTCAGAGAATACTTGCTTTCAATCGCTTCAAACTCATAATTCAACGGTGCATTCGATACAGGTGAATAATTTCTCCATCGTTGTTGTATTCCTTGAAGAATTCGAATCCTAATTTCAAAATTAATTTTTCTGAAACAACGTGGTTAGGACTCATGATTCCGTAAATGTATTCGAGGCTGCGTGTATTGAAACCATAATCTATAATGACGGCCAAAAGCTCTGTTGAATATCCTTTGTTCCAGAATTTTCTTGACAAATGACTGCCGATATGATTCATTCCTGTGTTTTTGAATTCATTCAGGTTTACGGTTCCGATCAATGTGTTTGAGAACAATTCTCGAACCGTCCAAAACCCGAGTGTGGTTTTGTTTGCTTCAACTTTTCCTAGTAGAAAATTTTGATAATATTCTGTCGTTTTATTTAATAATGGCGGAATGAAAGTATTGGAGTCGGGTTCTTGATACATTTCTAAAATGGCGCTGAAATCATTCTCTGAAAGCGTAGAAATAATAGTGCGTCTGGTTTCTAATTGCATTAATTCAAATTTTGTTAGACGAAACTAAAGTACGCATGATGCGTGTTAAGCCAATATAGATTAGAACCAAAAAAGACATTTACCTCCAAAAGAATGACATAAACTATTAACTTTGAGTAAAATGAAGGATGCTCGATAAATCACATAAACATATTGGATGCGAGAATTGTAAATCGAGAAACAATTCTCTATTTGCTGCATTTTGTGATTCTGATGTTGACATCATGAACAGTGCAAAAACATGTGCCTTTTATAAGAAGAATCAACCACTCTTTCTAGAACGAAGCGCGCCAAGAGGAGTCTATTGTATTAATGAAGGAAAAGTTAAGATTTTTGGAAGAGGAGAGGAAGGTAAAGAACAAATAATTCATTTAGCAGTAGCAGGTGAGATAGTCGGTTTTAGAGCAATGTTTAGCGGTGAACCTTATACAGTTTCTGCAACTACTCTTGAAGACAGCAATATCTGTTTTATTAACAAAGCAGACTTTTTGGATATGGTGGATACAAATCCTAGCCTGCGTAATGGAATAATGAAAGAGCTATCTATCGAATTGGCTGAGCGCGCGACTTTTGTTACAAATATGGCTCAAAAGTCAGTTCGAGAGCGATTAGCATCATCATTGGTTATTCTGAATAATATTTATACCAATGAAATGATTAACCTTTCAAGAGAAGATTTGGCTAATTTTGTAGGGACTGCCACCGAGACTCTGATAAGACTTTTAAAAGACTTTAAAGATGAAGAGTTAATCAAAACGCACGCTAGAAAAATTGAAATTCTTAACAAAGATGGATTGTTGAAAGTTGCCGGTGGTTAAAATTGATATAAAACATCTTTCTAATGCAGATATTCAATGTGTCTTTTTCACTCAATACAGAGTTATGGCCGTTTTTTCTAAAGGTTCGAAGTTCTACAGTATTTTTAAAATGAGATGTCCACGGTGTCAGGAAGGTGATTTTTTTCAAGTCGCATCCTTACAATCTTAAAAAAGGCTGGGGATATTTATAAAAACTGCCCAAAATGTCATTTGAAGTACTCACCAGAACCTGGGTTTTATTTTGGTGCACTGTTCGTTTCGTATGCTTTAGGAGTGGCTTTGTTTGTGACTTTTTGGGTCGTATTTAATTTGTTTTTTGAAGACATGGCCGTAGGATTGCAGATCTTAATTATTGTAATTGCATCAATTGTTACGGCTCCATACTTCTATTCCTTGTCTAAAATTATATGGGCAAACCTTTTTATTAAGGCAGATCCGATGTTGACTTCATCACAAAAGGAAAGTTAAGACCAATTTAGTTTGATCCTTTCATTACGAGTTATTTCGACATTTTTTATTAATCTATCGGTTTTGTAGATTTAACATTTAAGATATCTTAAGTTAAGATTTTAATAATCAGATGAATGTTGTACATTTGTGGTGTAAATAAATTAAAAACTATAACTATGAAAAAAATTTTACTATCATTAGTAGTACTTGCTACTACTGGAGCCGTTAACGCTCAGATCCTTACAGCTAATGATGCTGCTGGTTTCTCAACTTGGACAACATATGATCTTGATGGTGACACATTAACTTGGGCTGCTTCTGATTTAACTGGAACTACAAATGCTTTGGCTGGTGCTGGAGAATGTATGATTTCTAACTCTTTTGACAATACAGCTTCATTGCCATTGACACCAGATAACGCTCTTGTTTCTCCAATCATTGATTGTTCAGGTTCTGCTTCTGTTTACCTTCGTTGGACAACTGGTAACCCAGAAACTGATGCTTCTGGCTGGTACGAGGAGAAATATGCTGTTTACGTTTTGACTACAGCTGATCTTCCTGGTGTTTTAGGTGGTGTATTCCCAGCTCCAGCTTTTGAAACTACATTAACTGCTGGTGAGGTTTTCTTCATGGAAGAAGTTGATATCACTACATGGGCTGCTGGAAATGCAGATGTTTATGTTGCTTTCCGTCACTACGATTGTACTGATGAAAACTGGATGATTATGGATGACGTTGTTGTTTCTGAAACTTCTTCTGCTTCTATCGAAGAGAACACAGTTGTTGCTAACGTTTACCCTAACCCAGCCGCAGATGTATTGAACATTACTGCTTCTAACGAAGTATCTACTGTTTCTATCATCGGAATGGACGGTAAAGCTATCTCTACAACGGATGTTAATGGAACAACTACTTCAGTTAATATTTCTGCTTTAAACGCAGGAGTTTATTTCTACGAAGTTGTTACAGCTAACGGAACTGTAAGAAATACTTTCGTTAAGAAATAAGAGAAAGCAAAGCTTTCGAAAGGGAATTTCTAATGTCCTGGAAGCTTTGAGTGGTTATCTAAAAATGACCTTTCTAAACTATTAATCTTCTCTCGTTTATTCGGGGGGGGATTTTTTTTTGGTTGGATATTGGATCGGCTTTGCCTTTTGGATTCAATGAAACCGCATCAATCTAACCTCTAACCTCTAAATTCTAATATCTAAAAGCGCAGCGATCCAAAAAAGAGCTTGCGACTGATCTAAAGTTTAAAAGTGAGGAACGAACGATTCAACCACAAAAGAAACAAAAGAATGACACTGTTAAAAATTAGAAATTGGACAAGCTGAGTACAACT
>JBLHVW010000027.1:0-31115 GCA_047628775.1 Salibacteraceae bacterium
TCTCCAAGTTTGGAAGGATTGAAATGCCTGATGTCATCTTCGCAAACCATCAAATTGTAGTACGTTTGGTTCGAGACGACCTTTTTCCCATTTCGATCAAAAACCACAGCGCGAGGTGGTGTAATCTCTCTCTTTTTTTCAGCAATTTGTTGTGCGCGTAATTTCCACTGGTCGTCAACGACCTGCATGTAAAAAAGCTTCATTGTGTAAATAACACCAATGAGGCAGAAAAACGTGACAATCACATATTTACGCGAATCATATTTCATTACTTTTCCTTTTTCTTAAAAATAAGTATTGTAATAAAATACAAATCAAAATGGAGACTAGAAGGCTTAATCCTGTTTTTTGTAGAACAAAAACGATTTCATTCAATTTGAACATTTCGAGCATGAAGAACCAAAAATGGTGAATGATCATAAGAAGTCCAAATGTCTTTAAAAACCAACCGGTACCTAGGGTAAATATATTTGTTTCCAATAATGCGTCATAGCCATCTCGCGGAGCAAAGAGCTTGTAAATTATCGGTCGAAAATAAGCAACGGCAAGCAGAGACGAGGTGTGCAATCCAAAAGTGTTAGACAATGCATCAATGGAAAGACCTAGAGCGAATGCAATCAGCATTAGCGAAAAAATACTCATTTCAACAGGTAAGAGCAAGATGAAAAGAGGGTAGATCATTATCTGAATCCCCATCCCTAATTCAATTTGATTCAAAACAAGAACTTGAACTAAAAAGAACAGGAAGAATCTCAAGATGTTTTTTGCTATTTGGCTCATAATTGTGGATCCACTGGAATATGCGACTCAGCGTCGTCTTGTTCTTCCTTCAATAAGTTTTTAACCACGTATACCCGCTGCACTGTTCTGTAGTTTTCCGAAAACAATATCGTGACGTTCCAAAGTGGCATTCCTTCAACTACGCTAGCTTTTTCAACTTTTCCAACGGCAATTCCTTCTGGAAATATTCCCGCACTTCCTCTTGTCACAACCTTTGACCATTTGACAACGTCACTATCATTCGAAATTCCGGTAAGTGTTCCTCTTCTCGAATCCTTTCCATCCCATTGCAAGAATCCGTGTTCTCCAGAGACTTCAATCATCACTGCGGTGTTTAGTTTTTCTGTCAGGCAAGATTTCACAATTGAATATTTTGGACCTGCAAAATGAATGACGCCAACTACTCCATTACTGGAAAATACGCCCATGTTGCGTTTGATTCCTTGATCGGAACCGACGCTAATTGTAAAGAAATTGTTTCGTTTGGTGTGGGTGGAGTTGATTATTTCTCCTGGAACATACTCATATTGAACTTTATGCAGAGTATCGTCAACTTTTACGAGTCCATTGTCCAAACGAAATAAATTTTCTATTGTTCGGTTTCTCAGGTCCAAATTTTCTTTTTGAAGAGAAGTATTGTTTTCTTTAAGGTCTAAAAATTTAGTAAGGTCATGTTTCATTTCGAAAATAGTCCCTGAAATGGTAGATGTACTAGTCAAATATTGTGATCTCGGAAAGGACAAAAACGTGAAATAGAATGTTAGCGCAATTCCCTGAAGGAGTGCAAAGAACAAAAACACACGAAATCGCCGAATAAAAGCGAGAAAATTACGCATACACAAATGTAGTAATTAGACCCCGTTATAAACTCGAAATAATGCATACTTTGTTAAAAATGAATTGTTGAGAATTCTCTGCCTATAAGGGGATGCAGCTAGGAGCTCATCTTTTATTATAGATTCTGTTTTTTTCAACATCCTTTGCTTCATCAATTTCTTCGAAACTTGAAGTCAAATCACGAAGAATGTTTTACATTTGAGTCCTGCTTCCTATCATTTGGAAGAAGAAAAAATAAAAATTGCGCAATGCAAAAAATATTGGGAATATCCGCTTTTTATCATGATTCAGCAGCATGCATAACTGTTGGAAATGAGATTGTAGCGGCTGCCCAAGAAGAACGATTCACTAGAGAAAAGCATACCGAAAAATTTCCGATTGAAGCCATTAAATTTTGTTTGGAAGAGGCAGGATTGAGAATTGACGAATTGGATGCTATCGTTTTTTACGATAAGCCGTTTTTGAAGTTCGAGCGCTTACTGGAAACCTATTATGCTTTTTCACCCAAAGGACTTCTTTCGTTCTTGATGGCCATGAAGGTTTGGTTGAACGAGAAGTTGTTTTTGAAAAAGCAGATTTATAAAGGACTTGCTCAAATTGAGAAGTATTCAAAGAAGGACGTGAAATTATTGTTCTCTGAACATCATATGTCGCACGCGGCAAGTACGTTTTTCACTTCAAAATTTGAAGAATCAGCAATTTTAACTGTAGATGGTGTTGGTGAATGGAGTACAGCTTCAATCGCTATAGGTCGTGGAAATAAAATTGAGATTCTTAAAGAACTTCATTTCCCTCATTCCATAGGACTTCTCTACAGTGCCTTCACATACTACCTTGGATTTACCGTAAACTCGGGAGAGTACAAGGTGATGGGTTTGGCGCCTTATGGCAATCCAGATTCGGAGGATACGAAACGCTTTGTCTCGGTTATTAAAGAACATTTGATTTCAATAAAAGACGACGGTTCGATTTGGTTGGATCAAAGTTACTTCTCTTATGCAACTGGTCTGAAAATGATAAAGGAAGATAAGTGGGCAAAGATTTTTGGAGTTGTCCGACGTGCACCTGAATCTGAATTAGAACAAGTTCATACAAATTTGGCTCTAGCGATTCAGATTGTAACTGAGGAAGTTGTTTTAAAAATGGCACTTGAAACGAAAAAGCTTACAGGAAGTGAAAACCTTTGTATGGCGGGAGGTGTTGCTCTTAATTGTGTTTCGAATGGAAAGTTAATTCAGAAAAACATTTTTAAAGATATTTATGTTCAATCGGCATCTGGAGATGCTGGTGGAGCAATTGGTGCGTGTTTGGCCATTTACCACATGTACTTCGATGGAAAACGAGAAATCATTCTTCCAGATACTATGAAAGGTGCTTATTTAGGACCTTACTACTCTGAAAAGGAAGTGCTGCAGATGAACAGAAGAATGAATGCCGTAGCAACTCATTTTGACAACTTGGCTGATTTGACAGATCGAACAGGTCAATTGATCAGCGAAGGAAATGTAATCGGTTGGTTCCAAGGAAGAATGGAATTTGGCCCAAGAGCTTTAGGAAATCGAAGTATTATTGGTGACGCTCGAAATGCAGAAATGCAGAAAAAGATTAACTTGAAGATCAAGTATAGAGAAAGTTTTAGACCCTTTGCACCATCCGTTTTAGCCGAAGATCGTGAACTTTATTTTGAATTGGATCGTGAATCTCCCTATATGTTGCTTGTTGCCCCCGTTGCCAAACACAGACGTGAAAAGCTTCCAGATAATTTCTATTCGTTGCCTTTGATGGAACGTCTGTATGTTCCTCGTTCGGATTTGCAATCGATAACGCATTTAGACTTCTCTGCGCGTGTTCAAACGGTAGATAAACAGACCAATGAACGGTTCTGGATGTTGTTGCATTCGGTGAAAAAGCATACTGGAGATGGGATGGTTCTCAACACAAGCTTTAATGTCCGTGGAGAACCTATTGTTTGTTCACCCGAAGATGCATACCGCTGCTTCATGAGTACTGAAATGGATTATCTTGTTGTAAATGATTTCTTGTATAAGAAAGAAGATCAAAAAGATTGGGAGGACAAGAAGAAGTGGGAACGATTATTTGAAATGGATTAATGGGTCTGTGGAGCAAAATAAAGTCACGTCTTTCCGGGTTTTGGAAAACGAATAAAACGGCAAGTCTTATTATCGTTTTTGGCTTAATCCTGTTTCAAACATCCGAAATTATTTGGAGAGACATTGATCCAACAAAGCCCATTTGGTTGATTTTGAGTTGGTCCATCGCTTATTTTTCCTTAGTACTAGGTCTTATTCTCATTGGATTGAATGAGAAAGTGTTCATCTTTCGTTTTTTTGGAAAAATAAAGGCACGTCTTTTCAAGATTTGGAGCAAGCACAAAGTTGGAATTCTAATTCTTGTTTTTGGTTTGGCCCTTTTTTACACCACAGTTATTATTTTACGAAGTACAGATCCAATTATGCCCTACTGGGTCAGTCTGATGAGGTATACTTCCTATTTTTCTTGGTTCCTTGGTTTGCTTTTAATTGCAGGGAAAAGGAAATGGTACATCGCGAGTAACGTGATTGTAGTGGTGATGTTGGTTTTGATCGTTGAAATTGTTTGTTTTTGGCTGATGGGGTTTCCAAATCAAACCATGAAAATTTATGAAGCACAAGAATTTGCTCATGATAACAGAGCGAGGTATTTAGGATATAGTGCACGAGTTGACACAACATACATTGAACACAAATTTGGCCCAAACGGCGACACTTTGTTCAGCGCAACCTATACTTTGGACAAACAAGGACACCGATTTACTCCTGAAATTGACTCAACAAACGGGAAGTACAGCTTGTTTTTTGGTTGTTCGATTGCCCTCGGCTATGGACTGAATGACGATCAAACATTGGCCTATCATTTTCAGAACGAAAGCAAATCGAAAGCTTATAATTACGCTTGGAACGGATACGGAACCAACCACATGCTTGCACTTATTCAAAACGAAAAGTTGAACAAGGAAGTGAAGGAAAAAGACGGTACTGGATATTACATATTCTTCTGGGACCATATTTTCCGATCTGTATGTTCCATGAAGTATTACACCCAATGGTTGTACACCAGTCCTTACTATTATTTGGAGGGGGATAAATTGGTTCACGACAGAAGTTTTGTTGATGGACGTTATTGGCAGTCAACATTTTACGAATATTTATCACAAAGTGCAATTAAGAATTACTTCGAGATTGAGCATCCGTTTAAATTGAATGAATCGCATTTTGATCTCGTGACAGAGATGATCTTAGAATCCAAGAAAGAGTACAAAAGGCAATTTGGGAATGATGATTTCGTTGTAGTGATTTATCCGGCGTATAAGGCCTATACGAAGAGGCAAATGAAAGAATTCTTGGGTTATTTGAGAAAAAAGAAGATTCGTTATGTAGATTTGTCGAACACAATCAAGTACAGTGGAAAGTATTCATTGAACGGAGATGCACATCCGAGTTCAGAAACGAATGCTTTATTGGCGAAGAAATTATTTGAAAAAACAAAATGAGCACATTAAAAGATTTATGGGCATTTATGAAACATCGAAAGAAGTTTTGGATGGCTCCGTTAATTATTATAATTTTTCTACTCGGGTTTCTAATCGCCGTTGGTGGTTCAAGTTCGATTGCACCCTTTATTTATTCATTGTTCTGATATGAGTAAAGAAATCCCTTCGAATCCAGTGAAAACGAGCCTTGTTATTTGTCTAGGTTTTACGGTAATCGGCTTACTTATCGATCAGATGTGGCCTTTTATTGTGGCACTTTCTGTTGGGGGTATTGGAGCATCAATTCCTTGGTTGGCTTCGAAAATTGAACTTGTTTGGTTTGGGATTGCCACAGTGATGAGTTACATCGTTCCTAATGTCATCTTAACAATTGTATTCTATATCTTCCTTTTTCCAATGGCAATGTTGGCGAGGGTATTTAAGAAGTCAGATGCATTGAAATTGAAGAATAAGTACGATTCTATGTATGTCGTTGCGGAACAAGAATTTGATAAAGCGAGTTTCGAAAGACCGTTTTAGGTATGATTCATTAACGGCATTATTAATAATCGAAAGGATTAGAGATCGACGCTTTCAGCACTGAATGTTTTTGTTCGAGTTTTAATGCTCCAATCACTATCCGTAAGGTGGAATTTTTTTCGGTTCCCATAGGCAAGATCAAGGGTATATGTAGAAATCAATCCAGAAACCGCTGCCATTGCCGATAAACCAATGCCCGTATCGAAATCGTCTCCAAAGATCAATATTATTCCAGTGATAGCTGCGGTTGCTCCAATCCCAAGAATCCATGCCGATGCATATTGACCGAATTTTCTTCTTGTTGCGTAGTTCATGCCCAAATCTTTGATTCCGGAAAATTGAACTTCTGTTGAATCAACTACTATACTTGATTCTGTGATCTTCGAGATTCGCCCTTTGGTTGTCGTTCCATTTTTAAGTTTGATTTTCAAAAAATCATTGTACTCAATAATAAACACTTTTTGAGTTCCATTCGATTTCGTTTTCGAGATTTCTAATACAAGCGAATCCGTTTGATGGCCAAAAGTGAAGGATTGGGTAGCAAGAAGTAGTAGGCCAAATAGTAGGTGTCTCATAAGGAAAATGGTAAAGTCTCGAATTACAAAAAAAAACGCACCAATCCTGATACGGGTTGCACTTATTTTTGTGTTCTTTTAATCTCTGATCAAGAATTGGAAACGGTCAATATTTTTCAATGCTATACTTGTCCCTCTTGCAACCGCTCTTAACGGATCTTCAGCAATGTGAACAGGAAGTTTCGTTTTCTGTGATATACGTACATCAAGTCCACGAAGCATTGATCCTCCGCCAGCTAAATAGATTCCAGTTTTGTAAATATCTGCTGAAAGCTCTGGCGGTGTCATCTCAAGAGCACTTAAAACAGCCTCTTCGATTTTAGAAATAGTTTTGTCAAGAGCATGTGCAACTTCAGAATATGAGATGATGATTTCTTTAGGAATACCCGTCATTAAATCACGGCCTTGAACAGCCCAGTCCGCAGGGGGATTTTCTAATTCTGGCAATGCAGCTCCAACGTTAATTTTTATTTCTTCAGCCGTTCTTTCACCAACTAAAATGTTGTGTTGACGACGCATATACTCTTCAATATCTTTCGTAAAATCATCACCTGCAACACGAATGGACTTGTCACAAACAATTCCTCCCAACGCGATTACGGCAATTTCAGAAGTTCCACCGCCAATATCAATAATCATATTCCCCATTGGCTCTTCAACGTCAATACCAATACCAATAGCAGCTGCCATCGGCTCGTGAATAAGATAAACTTCTTTTGCTCCAGCGTGTTCTGCGGAATCTCGAACGGCACGTTTTTCAACCTCTGTAATTCCAGAAGGAATACAAATAACCATTTTCAAAGAAGGATTAAACAAGCTACGACCCGTTCCGATCATCTTGATCATTCCACGAATCATTTGCTCAGCAGCTTGGAAATCAGCAATTACACCATCTCTCAATGGACGCACAGTTTCAATCAGCTTATGGGTTTTACCATGCATTTGTTGTGCTTTCTTTCCGATAGCAACAATTTTTCCAGATTGGATATCTCTTGCAACAATTGAAGGTTCATCAACTACAACTTTATCATTCATTATGATAAGTGTATTTGCCGTTCCTAAATCAATTGCAATTTCCTGTGTTAAAAAGCTAAATAATCCCATTTTTTAAGTCCTCCTGCTTGCTTGTTTGTTTAAAACTACCAATTCTTAATATACTATATACTTAATTTTACAGAAAAGGTTCGCTTTAGTGCTTAAAGTGTCTATTTCCCGTTGTAACCATAGACATTCCGTGTGTATCGCAATAATCTATCGACTGTTGGTCTTTAATTGAACCGCCTGGTTGAATTACAGCTTTAATTCCTACTTTATCAGCGATTTCTACACAATCAGGGAATGGGAAAAATGCATCCGACGCCATTACAGCCCCATCCAATGAGAATTTGAATGTCTGTGCTTTATGAATCGCTTGGTTCAATGCATCAACACGAGATGTTTGACCTGTCCCACTCGCTAATAGTTGCTTGTTTTTAGCAATTACAATTGTATTCGATTTTGTGTGTTTAACAAGTTTGTTAGCAAACAACAAATCTTCAATTTCATACTCCTTTGGAGTCACTTTCGTTGTTGGCGTTAAATCTTCTCTCGTTTCAGACTTGAAATCTTTGTCTTGTTCCAAGACACCATTCAATAAAGTTCTGAATTGTCTTTTAGGAAGTTGAACTTCTTTCTGTGTTAAGATGATTCTATTTTTCTTCCCTTTTAAAGTGTCAAGTGCTTCTGCTTCATAAGAAGGAGCAATTACAACTTCACAAAACAATTCGTGAATTTCATTCGCTGTTGCAACATCAATTTTGGTGTTACTGATTAAAATTCCACCGAATGCACTAACAGGATCTCCTGCAAGAGCATCAACATAAGCTTTGTGAATTGTATCTCTAGTTGCTAAACCACAAGCATTGTTGTGCTTTAGAATTGCGAACGTAGGACCTTCACCTTTAAATTCAGCCATCAAGTTCACAGCCGCATCAACATCTAACAAGTTGTTGTACGATAACTCTTTACCGTGCAGTTTATTGAAAAGCGCATCCATATTACCATGGAAAATACCTTTTTGATGTGGGTTTTCTCCGTAACGCAAGGTTTGATTCTCAGAAATACTTTCTTTAAAGAATTCTTTTTTATTGTTGTTGAAATATTTAAAAATGTGACTGTCGTAATGAGAAGAAACATCAAACGCATCTCTAGCAAAATCTTTACGTTCTCCTAATTCCGTTGTGCATTTGTGTTCCGTAATAATATCCAAGAAAGAAGTATATTGATTCTTAGATGGAATGATGACAACATCTTTATAATTTTTGGCTGCGGCACGAATTAAAGATATTCCACCAATGTCAATTTTTTCAATGATATCTGCATGTCCAGCACCAGAAGAAACAGTGTCTTCAAACGGGTACAAATCAACAATAACCAAATCCAATTCAGGAATGTCAAATTCTTTGATTTGAGCTTGGTCACTTTCGTTCTCTCTACGCGTCAAAATTCCACCAAATACTTTTGGGTGCAACGTTTTCACTCTTCCCCCCAAGATTGACGGGTAAGACGTTAGGTCTTCCACACGTATTACTGGAATGTCAAGCCCTTCTATAAACGCTTGAGTTCCACCTGTTGAGTAAATGGCAACACCGTTTTTATGAAGTTGTTTAACGATTGGCTCTAAACCACCTTTGTCGAATACCGAAATTAAGGCTGATTTGATTTCTTTTCTTGCACTCATTTCCCTTGCTGTTTTGGAGTTAAAAATGAAGGCACAAAATTACTTCAAATTAATAGCTTAAATTGTATTTAAATGACAAAAAATAAGAGAAGTTTTCAACGACTTGTTTATTGCTTATTTTACTTTTATAGAAAAGATTGAAAGATGCCTAAGATTTGTGTAGTAGAAGATGAGAATAGTATCGCCGAAATGGTTCGATTCAACCTTGAAATGGAATCTTATGAAGTCGAGATGATTCAAGATGGAGCCGAGGCTTTGGAGCTGTTCAAGCGCGATTTCGATTTCGACTTGATCATTTTAGATGTGATGTTGCCGAATGTTAGTGGTGTAGATTTATGCCGTTTGATTCGCCAAACTTCACAAGTCCCCATTTTATTTCTTTCAGCAAAAGGAACAACAGCGGATAGAATTGAAGGGCTGAAGGCTGGTGGTAACGACTATTTACCAAAACCATTCGATCTTGAAGAGCTCTTGTTGAGAATAGCGATCCTATTGAATACGATTCCGAAATCAACAGAAGAAATTGTAACCATTGGGAGCTGTGAAGTGAATTTTAAAACTTTTCTTGTTGTCAATGAAGAAACAGAAGAGGAAATCACCTTATCAAAAAAGGAAGTTGCGCTGTTGCAGCTGTTTTATTCTAAGACTGGGGAAGTAATTTCAAGATCTGAGATTTTGGATAAAGTTTGGGGTAAGGATCAATTTCCAACGACGCGAACAATCGATAATTTCATTTTGCATTTCAGAAAGGTTTTTGAAACGAATCCGAAAGATCCAAATCACTTTCATTCGGTGAGGGGAGTTGGTTATAAGTTTTTGAGATAGTTGGTTTAACCTTAAAGACGCAAGTCGCCTTTAAGGCTAGGCACTATGAAGTTCTTTGTTTTAGGCGCAAAGTGTTGAATATCCTTAGGTCTGCTAGCGTCACCTTGTGAATTATCAAGCTGAGTCCTTGTGCCTCTGCGGTTAAAAACTGACCACAGCATGTCCGCTTAATGAACCTAATTATCTATTCGATAGATCAGTCGACGGCACAGCTCATTCTTTGTTACTTCGCTGTGCATAGAATTAACTTCTTAAGGTTGATGTAAGGAATAAAATAAGGGTGATGCTAAAGAATCATAATTCTCTTGATCACTTCCTGACCCCTATCAAAAGCTGCGGTTTTTCTTTCTATCTTTGAGTGCAATTATAGTTATGAAAGAAGAGGTAGCAAAACAACTTAGATACGACAGGGCCTATTTAAGAATGGCAGCGACATGGTCGGAACTGTCGCATTGTTCTAGAAAACAAGTAGGGGCAATTATTGTCCGCGAAGGAATGATCATATCCGACGGGTTCAATGGAACGCCAAGCGGATTTGATAACTCTTGTGAGAACGATCAAGGAGAAACGCATTGGTATGTTTTACACGCCGAAGCGAATGCTATTTTGAAAGTAGCGAAGTCAACGCACAATTGCAAAGGCGCAACCTTGTATTTGACCTTATCACCATGCAAGGATTGTAGCAAATTGGTTGTTCAATCGGGAATTAGCAAAGTTGTTTTTGTAAAAAGATATAAAGATGAGAGCGGAATTCAATTTTTACAAGACGCTGGTGTTGAAGTAGTACAAATAGAAAATTTGACAGATGGAGAATAATAAACGTTCGTATTTAATTCCAATTTTAGTTGCCTTTTCAATGGCAATTGGTTTGTTGGTTGGGAGTTTGTTGATTCCTAAACATGAATTGGCATTAACGGAAAAGGAGCAAGCGCGCTATCAAAAAATGGGGGACGTTATTCGAATTCTTGACAAAGAATACGTTGATGATGTTGATAGTGATGCACTTTTTGAGAAGACGATCGCCGATATGTTGCATCAATTGGATCCGCATAGCAATTATATTTCTGCAAAGGATTTAGAGCGTGTGAACGAAGGTATTCAAGGGAAATTTGGAGGGGTTGGAGTGCGATTCTTTGTTATAAGAGATACGGTTTGTATAACGAACGTACTGCCAAATTCACCGTCGGAACTTGCTGGGTTAAAAGCTGGAGATAAAATCATTAAGGTTGATGGAGAGCTAATAGCAGGTACAAATATTAAGAACGATAAAGTGATGGACATGCTGAAGGGTAACGCCGGAAAGCAGGTTAATTTGGTTATTTCTCGTCAGGGTAAAAAGTTAAAGAAAACGGTAATTAGAGGGACTATTCCAGTAGAATCTGTTATCGCTTCTTACATGATTAACAAAAGAACCGGTTTCATTAAAGTAGACCGTTTTTCAGTGACAACATCTAAAGAATTTCGAGCGGCAGCTTTTAATCTTCGAACGAAAGGAATGAAGTCACTTATTCTCGATTTAAGAAACAATGGCGGAGGTGTACTTTCTTGTGCAACAGATATTGCCGATGAATTTTTTGATGCAAATGTTCCCCTTCTTAAAACACAAGGAAAGAATGTTGGTTCAGAAACGTATACTTCAACATCTCGCGGTTCATTGAAAGATGTGAAATTAGTGGTATTGATTAATTCTAACAGTGCCTCTGCTTCAGAAATTCTAGCTGGAGCGATTCAAGACAACGATCGAGGTACAATTTTCGGAAGAAGGTCCTTCGGAAAAGGACTTGTTCAGAAAGATGTGAATTTGAGAGATGGGAGTAACCTTAGGGTAACCATTGCAAGATATTACACGCCTTCAGGCAGGTGTATTCAGAAACCATACAACGGTAATATCGATGATTATTATGAAGATCAAATGGATCGGTATGACAATGGGGAAATGTATGAAGTGGATTCTTCATTCTTTGTAGATTCGTTGAAATTCACAACACCCAAGGGTAAAGTTGTTTATGGTGGAGGTGGAATTATGCCAGACGTTTTCGTTCCGATTGACTCTGCAGGAACAAGTTGGTATTTAACATCGCTTCGAATGTCTCCTGCCTTTACAACATTTGCGTTTGATTACGTTCAAAACAAACGTACGAAATGGGACTCACCATCTCAGTTTGATAGAACGTTTACGGTAACCGATGCTATCTTGGAACACTTTGTTCAATTTGCGAAGACGGAACATGATATTAAAATCGCACGTGATGATATTAAGCACAGCAAGGATGTGATCAAAAAAAGGATCAAAGGTGAAATTGCTAGACAGATTTGGGTAGAGCAAGGTTATTACGAAGTGAATAACAAAAATGACAATGAAGTTCAGGAAGCCCTGAATTATTTAAAATAGGTGAACCAGAAAATAGTTCACCTAGCTTAAAGTTTTATTGTTTTATAACCCTGTGTTGTGTCATTACTCCATTGATATTTACTGAAATGAAGTACAAACCACTTGCAGCTGGAGCATTGGTTTGATTTGTTCCATCCCATTCAATAAGCAATTCATTTTGAGTTAACGTTTCTGCTTTCATTAAGGGCTTAATAAGTTTCCCTTGAGCACTGTAAACATAAACCGATACTTTGTCTCCTGTGGAAACATTGTTACTGTATATGTTTACGCCATCATGAAATGGATTTGGGTACAAACTAAATTGAGACGGACCTTCACTCTGGTCAACTAGAGAGAGGGAACTCAAGCCCATTAAACTATCTAAATTATAAAGTTCATCACCTGGCAAATAGGTCATATAATGCATATAAACCAAAAACATTTCATCACTTGTGTTTAATCCAGCACCTACCCATTGTGGCGGACTATTTGGATTGTTTGGGTTCGCTGATGTATTGTCAAACGAGGCTTCCGCATGGATATTGGCTCCAGCTTCTATCTTTTGAATATTCTTGTAGAAGTAGAAATCTTGCCATTCAAAATCCCATTCCAATTGAATAAGTTTAAGCGTGTCCAAATTGGGTTGAATTCCATAGACCTCCATTTCTTGACCTAATAAATGCATGTGAGGAAACACGCTTAGCAAAGAATAATCTATTGGAAGACCAGGGCCGCCGGGATAAGTGACGGAGAGATCCGTGACTTGATTTGGCGGCAGAGCAAATCCCCAATCTTGAATAATTGGAGCTGCAATTACCTCCCTAATTCCGGGTTCACCGGGAGGATAGAAGTGAAAAATTACCTTTGTGCTGTCAAACTCGCCATAACTGCCCTCTGGAAAGTGCATTGCAAAAACAATTTGAGAATTTGCGGGCATTGGCATTCCTAATTTAAGAGGTGCCGCATCAGGCAAAGTCATAGGAGTACTTCCAGGAGTATATCCAGTAACAAGCGTGGCGTTTGATGAGCTAGGACCTCCACAATCACCGCCAACAGTATCCGTCACGGATGAATTTGTAGGGTCGATATAAATCAAACAATGATGAACAATCTCTGGATTTCCAGGTACAATCTCTACGGCTTTAATAATTCTATTCGTTGCAAGGCCAGAAGGAAGTGCAAAACAAACATAGTCATCGTTAGTAGAAGCCTTACTCATGTAAGTAGGGATTTGAACTTCTAAATCTCCCGCACCATAAATTGAACCTGTTTGAAAAGTTGGAACTGGAGGCGTATTAGCAGCGTTTCCTTCCGGTGCGCCATTTGATATCCAATCCAACACCGTTGTTTTTTCGCTTACAGATAATGACCTGTCATGTGAATATGACTGATAATTATTGTTGGGCGGCCAAGGCGGCATTTCATCAGTCGTAAGTGCATTTTGAATGATGCCGGCAATCGGACTACTTTCCCCGTAAGTCGTTAGTGGGAAAGGTGCTGCTCCTCCAGTGTGATGGCACTGAGCACATTTTTGGTAAAAAATTGTTGAAACATCATCGGCCCAATTTTGTCCAAATGAGACAAAATAGAAAGACACAAAAAGAATTGATAAGATAGTTTTCATAAGGTTGATTTTCTTAACTGGTAGAAATATAGGGAATTAACGGGGATAAAAAAAGCCTTTTCCGAAAGGAAAAAGCTCTTAATGTAGTGTAGGTTTAAACAATGCTATAAAAAGAAAGCGATTGAAATTCTGTTTACTAAATTGGTTAAATAGACTGATAATCAATTTACTTTGTTCTATTTTGAGGTGGGAACACTCATCTTAATTGCAATTCTGAGGAACTTCGATTACCAACAATCTTGGAATATTGGTATTTTTACAACAAACCGCTTCGAATGTCACGTTATATATCGCTTTCTCAATTTAAGTCTTTGTATTCAGACCACAGCCAATTATTGACTGAGCAAGGATTTATGACTTTTATGCAGCGATTGAACTCTGAAGAAGGTTCTGAAATTGCTGCTGATTATGACATTAATACATACGAATTTGAGGCGTTCAAAGGCAGCCTTCAAAATCAGAAGCATATATTATTTTACGGTTGGATTGACCAGAACAATGACCTCATTGGTTTTTTGGAAGGTCGCGAAGTCACAAGTTCATTTGTTGATACAAAACAACACCTTAAACATAGGTGGGGAGAAGAGTTCAGAACTTTTATTTCTCCCTATGTAGAAAATCGTTTATTGAAAGAATTGACGAATGATTTCAAAAAGCTGGAGCACTTATTTTCCTATGCGCAACTCATTGTCAAGGACAATCAAGCATTGGTTGAAGCGCAATTGTATAAACCCATTGGGAAATTATTGGGTGTGATGCAAAATTTGTTTTTTGTCGCAGAAGAACAAGTGTTGATAGATCTTGTTCGTCCGCTCTGTTCGGATGAAATTTTAGCATCTGTAAATTACCTTTCTAAAGGGTCTTATAGTTTAAAACTGGAATACGTTGATGCGATTTTGGAGACTATTAAGGCAAAAGGATGTACGGTTCGGTTTGCGAATTGGGTTCTAAAAAAAATGGAAGTATTCGACTTGAATGAAGAGCACCGAGACAAAGTAAAGAGTCTGCGGGTTCAGTTGAAAACAGGAGGGTTACAAGTACGAAATCATGGAGAAGGACGCACACCAATTCGATGGAAAACGTTGATTACCTTAACAGTTATTCTGGGACTTTTGGGGTCTATTTTCTACATAATATATTACAAGCCTTTTAATAAAGTTGAGCGTACAGAATTGTCTGTGAATGCTTCGTTCAAGCAGTTTAGTGTTGAAGAACGGAAGTCGATGGATTCACTTATTAAAGTCATGAATGATGAAGATTTTACTACCGATTTCGAAATTGATCCAGGGATTTATACTTTGGGGGGTGGAGCAATAAAGATACGCACAGATCACAAGAATCCTTTAATGGAAAGAATCTACAACGATGTAAGCAAAGACGCTTCAATTAAGGAGTATTACGCGAGTGAGAGCTGTAATTCAGCGATTGAATTTCAACGGTATTTGGGCGTTAAAGATTTAGCAAATAAAACAGGAACAACCGAGGCTACCGTTAAAAACATATCTGATTACGACATTATAATTTATGTGTCTTCAAACACAAAGTCAGGCGATGTTTATTCTATATTCTTGAAAAAAGATGAAACGACTTCTTTTGAAATGAATAGATACGATGTTTTGACGACAGTGGCTGGTAATACATTTAATAAATACCTGGTTCCTGATGGAGTTTCAGAAGATGAGGTGCCCTCTATTTCATTCAAAAGCCATTTTTGCGAAACGGACGCCAACTATTTTGAATCTGTGGACAACCCGCTGCAATTGCTGCGCACATCAGACGAGAAAGTGAAACTCTTGATAGAAGGAACAATTAACGGAGAATATAGCTTGAGTGATGTTTACGATGTTATGGAGCTTTATTAGGTGATTGTGCGATTGTTCGATTTTCCGAGCGCTACGCGTTTCGATGCAATACGATTCATTGAAACCATGTCTATCGAATAATCGAATAATCAAGAGATCGAACAATCGAATTAAGTTACCTTTGTTGCATGATTTTATACAACGTTACTGTTAGCATTGATGAATCAATTCATGAGAATTGGTTGACTTGGATGCGAACGAAACACGTGCCGGATGTTATGGCAACGGGATGTTTCATTGAGGCCAGAATTTCTCGAGTTCACGGCGAGGAGGCGGGTGGATTTACATTCGCAATGTCTTATGTAGCGGCAAGTCAAGATAAAATTGACGAGTATCAGAAAAGCCATGCGCCGGCGCTTCAGTCAGAGCATAATGTGAAATATGCTGGTAATGTTGCCGCGTTTAGAACGATGTTGACCATTCTAGAAGAATTCAAAGTATGAGCGTAAGAGCAAAAAAACACCTGGGTCAGCATTTTTTGACTGACAAGTCAATTTGTGAGAGAATTGCAAACCAGTACACGAAAAGCAATGGTTGCACTAAAGTGCTTGAAATCGGACCAGGAATGGGTGCTTTGACCGAATATTTGTTGGAGATGGACCTTGATCTTTGGGCCATGGAAATCGATTACGATAGTGTTCCATATATTCAAGAACACTTCCCGAAAATGAAAGGAAAAGTCATTGAAGCTGATTTTCTAAAAGCTGATTTGGTTGAGTTAATGGGTACTGAGCCTTTCGCGGTAGTTGGGAATTTCCCATACAATATTTCATCTCAGATTCTTTTTAAATGTTTGGAATATCGAAATCAAGTTCCAGAAATAATGGGAATGTTTCAGAAGGAAGTTGCGGAACGAATTGCCGAGCCTCCTGGAAGCAAACGCTATGGGATTTTGAGTGTTTTACTACAAGCTTATTATGATATCGAGTACTGTTTCACTGTAGATGCAAGCGCCTTTAATCCCCCACCAAAGGTGCAGTCAGGGGTAATTCGTTGTATTCGAAATAAACGCCAATCTTTGCCTTGCGATGAAAAGTTATTCAAGACGGTTATTAAAATGAGTTTCGGTCAACGAAGAAAAACAATTCGAAATTCTATCAAATCATTGATAAAAGATAAGGGATTGGAAAGTGAATTGTTGGCACTTCGACCTGAGACATTGAGCGTTGATCAATTTGTTGAATTGACAAACCTTGTGGCTTCGGTGAACTAGATCCTCTTGTTTATTCTCGACTTCAAGTGGAAAAAACCGATTCATGATAGCGGATATCACTAAAAAAATGATTTTATTTGTACAAGTTAAATAAACAACGATATGACACTTAACGGAATTTTTAGAGGAATTGGTGATTTTATGCAATGGACGTTCAATGTATTGCAAAACGATTTTCCATTAACTTGGTTTATGAATACTGCGGTAATCTTACTAGGTTTCGTTGGACTTTTCTATTGGTTAAATTTCCAAAGAAAAATGACTGCAAAAGCAAAAGAAGAAGGAAAACTCGTTTAAACGATTTATATAAATTTTTGAAGCCCTTACCGAATTTCGGTGAGGGCTTTTTTTGTGGCCTTAGATTAAGAACTCACACGATAGAATCGCATGTGAGTAGAGCCTTTTCAAGGCCAAGGATAAGGTAGGATGGTTAATCTAGTTTCAACTGATACAACCAATACCGCTTTCCAAATATAGGATCAAGTTCTTTTACCTTTTTGAATCCCAAACTTTCATAGATGTATCTTGCGGCTAGAAGGGCGGTAAATCTTTAATTATTCACAAAGAACACAGCATTGGCAAAAAACAGTTTCCCATTTTCCCAAAAGCCTCTAAACAAGGGGTTGTCCACCATATAAATAACGCTTCCTGCTCCTGCTTTTTCAACGCCGAAAATCAAACTAGTGTCTTGCAGTTTTTGTGCTTTCGCTCCTGCAAATCCTGCAATTGGAACTGGATTCTCTTCAAGGTAAACAACATTGGCTCCATCCGGAAGAAGCTCAAAAGTACCCGCATCGTATTTAAGTGAAAAGTAAGAATCGCTGTATCCGAACGCTAATGGATGAGTAGGATCAACTTTGCATTTATAGATTGCGCCTTGAATCATATTTGTAAGATCTGTTCGGTCGTTTTCAGAGTAGATCGCATGGGCATTTTCATACTCTTCTTTCTTAGTAGGCTCGGGTTCTTCTTTTTCTTCGATGCTCAATTCATCCGATTCACCTAAATAAGAGACAGAACCAGAAATCGAGATCAATTTTCCACCATTCATTACCCAATTGGCGATCAATGAATCCGGAAGTTCGTACCATCCGCCTGGGAGAATCAAAACATCCAATTCATTCAATGTCTCCATCGAGATTGCATCAACATTCAATACGGTAACTGGGAAATCAAGATCTTGCTCGAAGAAATGCCAAACCTCACCAGCCGCTGTTGGACTCACTTGTTCTCCTGAAATCATTCCAACCTTTGGAGTCTTAATATAACTGACGTGGCTCGATCCAAAATCGTAACCGGAATCAACCATTCCAGTTGCCGTCGTTTCAAAATGAATTTTGTGTTTCAAACAAGTTTCAGCAATAACGCGGTCAACGTCCTTGTCCTCGTTTTCCTTTGTGATAATGATAAGCGTTCCTTCTTTATAGTCATTGTCTCCAAATGAAAAAGGCTCTTTGGCAAAGCGTACTTTGATGTTTGCACCCAATAAATCAGACAATGCTTTTGCGTCGGTAAAACTGCTCCAAGGGATTAAATAAGCGTAAACCTTATTGTTTATTTTGCTTGCTTCAAATTCTTTTTTGGTCGCAATTCCCTCAATTTCCGACTCAGAAGCAACACAGTTCAAACCATAAACATAAGGCAATGCCCAAGCGGTGATATCATACGTCAGTGAATCCGAAAGCATTGTTTTTGGTTCAAATAACGCCGTAACCAATCCTCCTTTTCTCTGAAGTGAACTCACAAGTAAATGGTCTTTAGTAGTTTTCACCGATCCTTTTTCTTGCGTTTGATAATCGAATCCTTTTACGGTCTTCTCGTTCCCAAACGTGTACTTGATCTGTTGTGCATCCAATAAATCCATTAATGCTCTCATTTTGTCCTCGTCACCATCCAATGCATACGTCTTGTACTTGAAGTCATCTCTGGAAGTATATGCGTTGAATTCCGTTATTAATTTCTGCTTGTTCAGTGCAGAGAATTCAACCGTTGATAATCCAGTTGTGTGGTGGTGTGCAATTCTGTCTTTTAGGCTTAACTCAGGCCCTTCAGTTGTCGTAACCCCTAAACCGGCTTGTCCGTGACCACCTTGTTCGTAGGTCATTCCGATGGCGCCGTTGAATGTCGGGTACGTATCGCCATAACTTGGGTAAAGTAAGTCGAAGATCTCATTGGTGAAATAAAGCCATCCGTTTGCATCAAAATATTTCGCGTGGTTTCTTCCCAAATCATTTTGAAATTCTCTTTGCCAATCGCTTATTAACTCGTGCATTGGTTCTGCTGCTGGGGCAAAATAATACGGGTTGTTGTGACCTTGCTCGTGGAAATCAACGTGAACGTGCGGCATCCAATCATTATAAACACTTAACCGTTGTTGCGTTTCAACTTGTGTCATCCAAGCCCAATCTCTGTTCAAATCAAACAAGTAATGGTTGAACCTCCCAGAAGGCCAAACTTCATCGTGTTCTGCGCTGTTTACATTAGGGTCGTAATTGGCGTTTTTCTTTTGGTTGTACCAATTCACATAGCGGTCTCTTCCATCAGGGTTTAGACACGGATCAATGATTACGATAGCGTCTTTCAACCAATCTTGGTGTTCTGTCAACAATTCATAGGCTGTTTGCATGGACGCCTCAGTTCCCGAAGCTTCATTTCCATGGACATTGTAGCTTAACCAAACGATTGCAACTTTTTCATTCTCGCCGTTTACATGCGCTGTTTTGATCGCTTCCAAATTGGCTAGATTCTCTTTCGTTGAAATGAAGGCAAACGTTAATTCACGGTGCTCATTTGTTTCACCATATTTCGAGTATTGAAGCATTCCATTGGAATTTTCTTCCAAATTGTCGAAGTAATCAACCACTTGGTGGTGACGCGAAAAGTAAGAGCCTAATTCATATCCCAAGTAATCACTTGGTGATTTTAAGTCCTGAGAATAAGAAGCTGAAGTTGCTAAAAAAGCAATGAGAAAAAGAGAGTATTTAAACATTCTAATTGTAGTTAATAATGTAAAACTAACACTTTGTTTTTCATCACTCGAATTCCTTTGGCTATCTTTACATCCAATGAGTACATTTTCAATAATTATTACGGCAGGTGGGATAGGAAAAAGGATGGGAGCAAAGCTTCCTAAACAATTCATGCTAATTAAAGAGCGTCCGCTTTTAATGTATACGATTGAGCAGTTTTACAATTTCGACACAAAAGCCCAGATCATTTTAACCTTGCCTTCCGAATGGAAGGAGTACTGGGAAAAGTTGATTAATGAAAATGATTTTAAAATCCCACATCGAATTATTGAAGGAGGAACGGAACGGTATCATTCTGTAAAGAAAGCACTAGAATTGTGCGCTGGTGACTACGTTATGGTTCATGATGGAGTTCGGCCATTGGTTGACTCGCAAACGATTAAAACATGTGCGATTGCCGTGAAGTCGAAGAAAGCTGTTGTACCGGTAATACCAGTCAATGAATCCATGCGAAAAATAACGGGTGAATCTTCAAAGGCGGTAAACCGATCGGACTATAGAACGGTACAAACGCCTCAGTGTTTTGAGCGTGAACTTTTAGTAAAGGCGTATGAGCAAAAGTTTCACAAAGGAATAACCGACGACGCAGGGCTGGTTGAGGAATCAGGAGTTAAGATCCATACGGTTCAAGGAAATTTTGAAAATATAAAAATCACAACAAAGACGGATTTGTTGTTTGCAGAGCAATTGCTTAAATAAACAGAAATTTTCTTCGCGAGAAATTCAATAAGTGTATCTTTGCGCTCTATTCTATTGAGTTTATGAAAGTAACGGATCATCTTAAGGCATCAGACGAGACATTGTTCTCTTTTGAGATTTTACCTCCATTGAAGGGGAAAAGTATTCAATCAATTTTTGATGGGATCGATCCTTTAATGGAATTCAAACCCAAATTTGTCAACGTAACCTACCACCGAGAGGAGTACATTTACAAGGAACGCGAGAACGGATTACTGGAAAAAATAGCGATCCGTAAACGTCCTGGTACGGTTGGGATTTGTGCTGCGATTATGAATAAATACCAAGTAGATGCTGTTCCACATTTGATTTGTGGGGGGTTTGGTAAAGAGGAAACTGAAAATGCTTTGATTGATTTGCAATTCTTAGGAATTGACAACGTTCTTGCCTTGCGAGGAGATTCAATTAAAACAGAATCGAACTTTAGAGCACACAACGACGGTCATGAATTCGCGGTTGATTTAATTGGTCAAATTGGAGAAATGAACAGTGGAAATTACTTGATGGATGATATTAAACTGGAGCCAACGAATTTTTGTGTTGGAGCTGCTGGATATCCTGAAAAGCATTTTGAGGCAATGAATCTTTCAACTGATTTGCATTATTTGAAAGCGAAAGTTGATGCTGGAGCAGAGTATATTGTTACTCAAATGTTTTTTGATAATCAAAAATACTTTGCTTTTGTTGATGCTTGTCGAGCAGCAGGAATTATGGTTCCGATCGTTCCAGGGTTGAAGCCTATAAAAACAATGCGTCACATTTCGTTTTTGCCTAAATTCTTCCATATTGATTATCCTGAAGCATTGTCAAAGGAGTTATTGAAATGCACAACCAATGATCAAGTTGAGCAGGTTGGATTGGAATGGGGAATTGCCCAATCAAAGGAATTAAAAACGGCAAATGTTCCTTGCATCCATTATTATACAATGTCGAATTCAAAGATGGTTAAATCCATTGCTAAAGAAATTTTTTAAGATGAAAGCTACATTAATTATACTCCTTTTATTCGTTGCCAACGTTTCTGTGGCACAAAAGAATAAGGACCAGATTGGGTTAACCAACGCCGTTATCATAGGTCAAATGGACAATTCAGCAGATCGATATTCCGTTGAAATTAACATGACTCAGCTTTTCTCTGAAAATGGAATAAAGTCTAAAGCATCATTGAACATGATGAAATTGGGATCGGACTCTCAACAATTGGCCTCTGATTCTGTTGCTACTCAAACAAAAGCTGACGGGTTTGATACCTTCGTTTTGATTTCAGTTAGAGGGTACGACAAACGCTTTAAAGCAAATACTTCAGAAGAAGATTTTTTAACTGCCTTAGGTAGAGCGAATTTGTTCCAATTGCACCAAGTAGACATCGTTTCGGTAACGTTTGAGTTTAAATTTTACCGCGCAGGACAGCTTGTTCACAACGAAACAATCAAATGTGGGAATGCTGGTACCCGAGAGAAAGTTCTTAAGAAAATGAGAAAAAAGGTTGGGAAAAGATTGACGAAAAAGTGGATGAAATAAGCTTTAATCCCTTTTAAAAAGACCTTTAATACTCATGAAATTCAATGGTAACTCTAGAATTACGTGCAGTAGTGAGAAGAAAAGTGCAGCGATAAATCCAAGACGAAAATCGCAATAGAAGATCCCCATCATTAATATCCAAATTGAAACGATAGCGATAGATCTAAGTTTCGTCAATGATTTATGCCATTGAATAATCGTTGTCTTAGAAAACCAGTTGAGATAATGATAGAGATAAATGAAGGCAATGAACATCATCATTCGAAGTTCCATTGTTCCATACATATCGAACGTTTTACCATCTGAAATCCCTATGAATTTGGCAAACAGAATTGGGGTGTAGTGAAAGTTGTTTTGATAGTAAGAATCTTGCATACCTATGCTAAACTGATACGCTCCAGGTGCAATATCAACGCCAATAAATAATATTGGAACGAGCAATGCTATAACAACTGAGAGGTAGCCAATTTTACTCTTCGATTTTTTTGCACCGCAGAGCATAAAGATTAAGGTGAAAAAATAGACATGGATCACAGTAGGAACTAAAAGCCCGATTACTGTTACATAAGTATCGTTTGTATTTAAAAAAAACGCCCCAATAGCTCCTGCGACCAATAGGATTATCCAGTACATTTTCTTTTTTAAGAATACAAAGGCTACGGCCAAAATCATTGACATAAATATCAGTGAATTGGACCAGGAGTTGATGAATGTAATCGCTGCTGAAAGATCAGATTCATTGGACTCTACCATGTAAAAGTAAAGCTTTGGAAAGACAATTATTACAGAAAATACAATTCCTATCCAAAGCCAAATTCGTTTGGAACTCATTGTAAAATAGTCCTTTTTATCGAGCCAGTTGATTTCAGTTAGGTAATGAAGTGGCCCTAAAATCGCGAATGAAAAAATGAATATTTCAAGCGGATAATGAAAGGCCAAAATAGCAGAAAAGATGATGAGTCCAATATTTAAATTATCTATTTGTCCTGCTTTCATAATTGAGTTTAGTGCCTTGAAGGTATAGAAATAAATTTATATTTCGTGGCATCCATTCGATTGTCCATTCGTCCAGAACCGACATCAAAATAGATCTTATATCCAACCTTAGAAAGGCTGTCAAGTACTACTTCACAAGGAATCGCAGTGTATGCCGTATAATCCGTATAGAACATCATTTCGATGGGGTGGTCCGTGTTGAAAATCACAATTTTGTCACCTTTTCCAAGGTTAAGTTTTTTCATTTCAACGATCCAGGCGGGGTTTCTTTCAATTGTATTGAAGGGTTTCAAACGCTCAAATGAATATCGAATCGGAAGCGCAATTAGAGCTACCATCACAGCTACAATGAGCCACTTTTGCTTGAACTTCGAAAGGTTGAATTTGAGGTAATGAAAGTAAAACGCAATCAGCAGAAATAAAGCTGGAGCGGCGAACAATGTATACCCTTGCATTTTAGTTGCGGTAAAAGAGAAGAACAAATACGGAATTAGAATCCAGATGGATAAAACGCGAATTCGGGTATTTTTCCAGTTTCGGATCAATTGATAAAGCATCCATAGAAAAGGCAAGTAGACCAATTCCCCAAAGAGCATTCGCATCTTATCGAGGTGGTAATAGAACGGCCCGGTTTGACCATCTAGCGCCTCGTAAATGTGCTTAACATTGAATGCCTTTTCGACTCCATTCTCTATTGGGAAATAATGTTGCGCATAAAATTGCCAAGGAGCAGCAACGATGAAAAGAGTTAAAAGGAGCACAATTGCATGTCCGATAATTTGTTTGAAATTGAGCTTGCCCAAATCATTTACGATTACAAGCCAAATTGGCAAAACGATCAGCGCAGGAAGCCATTTTGAAAGAATAGCACATCCAATGGCGACACCGGCGAGAACGTTAAAGATCATTTTCTTTTCTAGGACGAAGCGAAGCGAAAAATAGACGGCCATTAAAATGAAAACCATGAAAAAGACATCGATATGATCTGTTGCGACGCGTCCTGCGGTAAGTTCAATTATAAGTCCATGTATGGAAAACAAGAAAGCGGCAATAAAGCCAACGCGCCTGTTGAACAACATTTTCCCAACTTCGAACATTAGGTAAATTCCAAGCCCGCCTAAAAGAATTGATGGGAGTCTTAATGCGATTTCATTTACGCCAAACACAGACATGCTTGCAGACATCATCCATAAAGGCAGCGGTTGTTTGTGAAGCCAAATGTGATTGCCGCACCAATTCTCAATATCGTAACCAAGAATCGGGTTTTGATAGAGCATTGGTGTAAATGGATAATCTATCATGTTCTTTGCTACAAGCGCGTGATAGCGCTCATCCCAGTCATGGAGAAATAGGTCCGAGCCGGCAAAAACGCGAAGGGTAATACCGAGTACAACGAGAATTAGAACGGAAAATCGGTAATTGCCCTGCTTGAAGGATCGCCATGCTAGCCAATAACCTATTAGGCAGAGGATTACAACGATAAGTCCTTCCCAATTCATCTATTTATTGAAGAGCTTGGCCACGTATTTCCCAATAATATCAAATTCTAAATTGATTTGATCGCCAATTTTAAGTTGATGAAAATTTGTATGTTCCCAGGTAAATGGAATAATACAAACAGAAAATCCTTTGTCCTTAGAATCAACGACTGTAAGGCTTGTTCCGTTTACTGTAACAGATCCTTTTTCAACCGTAACATCCGCTGAATCATACTCAAACGAGAATTTATAACTTCCGTCTTGATCTCCGATATTGGTGCAAGTAGCTGTCGTATCAACATGTCCTTGAACGATATGCCCATCCAAACGACCATTCATGATCATGCAACGTTCAAGATTCACTTTCGTTCCAACGTTCCACTGTCCAAGGTTTGTCTTTTCCAATGTTTCTAAAATTGCTGTAACAACGTATTCTCTGTCGTTGATTTCAACTACCGTTAAGCAGCATCCGTTGTGCGCAACGCTTTGGTCAATTTTTAATTCGTCTGTAAAATCAGCATCGATTGTGAAGTGAATATTTTCACCTTCTTTCTCAATGGCTTTTACGACTCCGAGACCTTCTATTATTCCTGTAAACATGTTGTAAAATTAGGCTTTCTGACGAGATTGAATATACGCAATACTTAGCAATCCTGAAAATCCTAAATCGGCAAAAAGGAACCAAGATGGGTGTGGCATTGAAAAGTAATTTATCGTACTCATCATCAACATGATAACTAGAATTATATACAGAGGTCTGATTGCTTTGTTGTACAATAATCGACCTGCGACAACTCCAAACAAAATGCCCAATCCTTGTCCAATAATCACTGAAATATAGTGGGATGGCGGTAGATTTTTCATAAAGGTAATTTTGGCTTCCTCTGGCCATTTTTTAAAGCCTTCAGGAATATCAACGGGTGCGATTAGGTGACCTAAATAGATCAATAATGCAATGGCGAACCCTGCTCCAAAAATACCAACGAATACTGCGATCGCTACTTTTCTATCCATGACTGATTGAATTACTTGTTATGCAACAAAGATACTTTTACTGTTTGATTTTAACCTTAACTGATTTCGACGCTGGCGTGTGGCTAGATCTTGCCATTAAACTGATTGGCACAAGTGGATTGGCCTCTGGAAAATAAGTTGCCACACATTGTTTCGGAATGTCGTAGGGTACAACTGCAAATCCTTCCACGAGTCGTTCCCTTCCGTCGTAATTATTATACAGAGTGACGAGGTCTCCCTTTTTTAATTTTTTTTCGGCCATGTCTTCACTGTTCATGAAAACGACCATGCGTCCATTAAAAACACCACGGTATCTATCGTCTAAACCATAAATTGTAGTGTTAAACTGATCGTGACTTCGCGTCGTCATCATTAGGAATTCATCCGCTTCTAAATCGTTTTCGGACAGTTTATTTACCGTAAAGTTGGCCTTTTTCGTATTCGTGTTAAATTCTCCTATCCGCGCTCCATTGGGAAGTTCAAACCCAACAGGATTTGCTACACGTTCATTGTAATTTTCAAATCCAGCAACCGTTTTTTCAATCAAATCACGAATTCGACTGTAATCGTCTACTAAATAATCCCAATCGACCTTATCTTGATCGAGTGTTGCCTTTGCCATATTCGCAACAATAACGGGTTCACTTTCTACAAACTCTGAAGGTGGAGCTAAGCGACCTTGTGTACTGTGCACCACGCCCATTGAGTTTTCAACGGTTACAAATTGCGGTTTTCCGTTCTTTTCGAATTTATCGGTTCTACCCATGGACGGTAAAATCAATCCGGTTTTACCATGTGTTAAGTGCGATCGGTTGAGCTTCGTTGAAATGTGCGCTGTAAGTTCACACCGCTGAAAAGCTTCAGTTGTATAGTGTGTATCGGGTGCCGCAGACAAGAAATTACCTCCCATTCCAATGAAGACTTTTACATCTCCTGAGTGCATCGCGTTAATTGTATCTACGACTCCATATCCATTATCTTGTGGAGGAGTAAAGCCGAAGTTTTCACTGATTTTATCAAGAAGTGCTTTTGTCGGTCGTTCGGCAATTCCTACTGTTCGATCTCCTTGTACATTACTATGACCTCGGACAGGACAAGTTCCCGCACCGGGTTTGCCAATACTCCCTTTAATTAAAAGCATATTCACCAATTCGCGAATATTGTCTACTCCATTCACATGCTGCGTCAATCCCATTCCCCAGCAGGTGATAATTTTGGAACTTCCGGCAATCATGTCAACTAGTTTATCGATATCTTTTTCATCCAGTCCAGTTCGTGTAATGAGCTCTTCAAGTTTGTGTGTTCTAAGCTCCTCTTTAAAGGCATCAAAACCAGACGTTTTGTTCTGAATAAATTCTTGGTCAAGAATTTCAGGATTGTCTTTTGCTCTCTCGAAAAGTTTAATCAAAACAGATTTCGTAAGGGCAACATCCTCGTTAATTTTAACTTGTAAATAGAGATCAGATATTTCCACACCTCCACCTAAAGTTCCTTTAAGACTTTGTGGGTTCTTAAACTTAACCAATCCAACTTCTTTTAGTGGATTAATTGACACTACTTTCGCTCCATTTGCTTTCGCTTTTTCAAGTGTAGAAAGCATTCTTGGATGGTTTGTGCCTGGGTTTTGACCAAATATTAGGATCAATTCAGCATTGTATAAATCATCCAAAGTTGTTGATCCTTTTCCAATTCCTAATGTTTCCGAAAGTGCCACTCCTGTGGATTCATGACACATATTCGAACAATCGGGTAGGTTGTTTGTTCCATACATTCGAACAAAAAGTTGGTATAAGAATGCTGCTTCGTTACTGGTTCTGCCAGAAGTATAAAACGCTGCATTGTTTGGGCTGGGTAATTTCTTTAGTTGTTCTCCGATTATGCCGTTTGCTTCATCCCATGAAATTTGTGAATAATGAGATTCCCCTGGTCGGACAATCATTGGGTGGGTCAAACGACCTTGTTGGCCCAACCAATAGTCACTTTTTGTGCGCAATTCATCTACTGAATATTTAGAAAAGAAGTCAGTACCCGCGCGTGCAGTCATTGCTTCCTCTGCAATTGCTTTCACTCCATTTTCGCAGTACTCGCCTAAAATTGAACGTTTGGCTGGGTCTGGCCAAGCACAACCTGGACAATCAACGCCCTTTTTCTTGTTCAACCGATTTAAGGTTTTTAAAGATTGTATGACGGGCATTCTATCAAAAATATTCTTGAGTGCGATTTTTACCGCTTTCATTCCAGCGGCATATTCCGGCGGATTTTCTATTCTGAGATTCTCTTTATTTTCCAAGGGGGGTACTTTTATTATCGCATGTTCAAACAATGATTTAAAGATAGCTAATTTTTGATGGGTGTATCGAAGATTGGTTGTTATCGAGTTTTGACATAGCAGTGCACGTTTGTAAAATATTTAACCACTAGGAAATTACAACTTTCGAAGATAAGCTTTGGGGCAGGTAGACACAAGGTGTAGATCGTCATTGTTTAACGATTTCTTGTTGTGCAGGGTTTGGTTTTTAGCCAGTGAGTTGTAAGGGGCACTAAATGGCTGTTTTTTAGTAGCAATATTCACTAAATGTGTATCAGCCATAGTTTGAAGTAGTTTTTTTTTGCAGGGTCTGCTTTTTAAGCGTGGAGGGGGTAAAGGCACTATTTATTTTTTGTTTGAGCGATGTTCAGATTTGAAAAATTGAAGAACAATTCTCATATAATAGTGGTTTCAGAAAGAAACCATTGCGCCCAAAACCGAAACCTTCAATAGCGTTAATTCCAAAGGAAGACTTGTCACTCCGCGGTTAAAAAATAGGTTCTACTATGTTTCTTATGGAACACCTATTTTATAATAAATCAACAGCAATTGATCCTGTCACTTCTGAGTCCTGTTCGATTTATGATCACAGAGAGGAGCGATCTTGGCGTCACTTAGATACTATGCAGTATCGAACCTATATAAACTCCAAACTCCAAGAGTTAAGAACAGTTTAGGGAAAGTAAATACTATAACATTTCCATGGGCTGATAAGTCAAATAGAATTAGCTATCTATTGGAAAAAAAAAGTAATTGATCTGTTATTGGCCACCCAAAATCAATCAAAGACAGCCGAACTTTTAAGATTAAGTTTTATCCAAGTGAATAGAATACTTTATAATTCCGTAGAACGAGGATTGACAAGGCGTAACAATCTTGATTCAATAGTACACCTTAGCATTGACGAAAAAGCCTTTAAGCGAGGTCATGATTATGTGACCGTTTTAAGCAGTCCTCAAACAGGAGCAATATTAAACGTGAGTCATGGCAGAAAAATAGAGTCGGTTAGAACAGTTATAAACGAAACATTTACCGAGGTCCAAAAGGGTAAAGTCCAATCAGTAAGCTCTGATATGTGGGAAGCTTACGTAAACACTACTAGGCTCGAATTTAAGAATTCCAAACTATGCCATGATAAGTTTCATCTAGTCCAATATTTAAACAAAGCAGTAGATCAGGTGAGAAGAACAGAGGTGAAAACACAAGAAGAATTGAAAAAAAGTCGATATATCTGGTTAAAGGACGTTTCTAAATTTACCGACAACCAAAAAATACTATTTGAAGAAATAAACAATGTGAACTTTGAAACAGCACGGGCTTGGCAGATTAAAGAAAATTTTAGAGACATTGTTTTTGGTCAAAAACCCGATGTTGCCATACAGCTCTTTGATAATTGGTGTGAACACGCCCAAAAAAGTGAAATAGCACCGATAATTAAAATAGTGGAGATGTTTAAACTGCATAGGCAAGGTATAATAAATGCCATTGAACTGAATAAAAGTAATGGCATGGCCGAACGTTTAAATGGGAAAATTCAAGAAACAAAAACCAGTGCAAAAGGATACAGAACTTTTGAAAATTTCAGAGCTGCGATTTTATTCTATCATGGGAAATTATCTCTTTACCCACAAGAAACATAGTAGAACCAAAAAATAAAAGCACTTACCTGAAATACTTTCGCAGCGAAAAAATCGGTTTCTCAACCGTATTGTACGTAACAAGAGCTGTGATATACGTCGAGCTTAAGACCAAAGCATAGAAAATGACGAATTGCCAAGCCTCAGTTGTATAGCCATTCACCTCAAAGTATTTCGCCCAGTAGAAGATATAAATGGTATGCAAAACGTAGATGCTGTACGTGATTTCACCTGAGAAGAAGAACCCACGAATTTTATCGAGTTTAAAGAATGAGTTATCGGCATAGACCTGATCGAGTATCACAAAACAGAAAATGATTGCCGGAATAATTCTTTCGAACACAAAGAGATCGTTTTTGAAAATGTGCCCTTCATAAAGACAATAGATCAAGGATAAAATATAGATCAAAACGATTTTCCATTTCGCTAAATGCTTAACGAGTTTTTCTGCGGTTCCATTCACAGCCATGGCTCCAATAATACACCCGAAAGCAAGATCAGACATTACAGATAGACTATGGTAATACATCGTTCGATTGTCGCCTAAATGGTAGTAGCGAAAGCAAAGCGCAAAGATGATTACGGCGAATCCAAGGATGAAAACGAAGTTCTTTTTGAGTGGCCCTTTCAGCGTGAAAAGTGTCGCAATTACGCCCCACAATAAGTAGAATTGTTCTTCGACACCAATCGTCCAAGTGACGCTCAGAAAGTTGATGGAATCATTTGGACCATTAATTATTTCATCAATATTGGGCATGAAAAGAAGGAAGCGCCACAGCTCGTGAACCGTTTCAATTCCATAAGGCAAAATGGGGAAGATGAAGAATCCGAACAGGACGACCAAAAAGTAAAGCGGCCAAACACGCAGTAACCTTCTAATCATAAAGTTAAGTAATTGAATTTTGCCTTTTGTTTTGTGTTCCCAAAGTAGAATGTTGGTGATCAGAAATCCACTTAAAACAAAGAAGAGCATAATGCCCAAGTGGCCGCGCCCGATGAGAAACCGAACTTTTGAAAACCAGTATCCATCAAAAAAATCGCCCCAAATGTTTTGGGAAAGTGAGAATGAATGGAACGTCAATATTGAAATCGCTCCGATAAACCGAAGTCCATTGACATTATGGAAATAGGGTCGTTTTACTTGATCAGAAGTAGTTTCGGTTTGCAATAATCGATCTTTGGAATAAAAGTAACCTTTCTTGGGGTAATGAGTGCTATTTAGCCTTTTAGACATTGGAGTTTAGACCAGCTAACGTGTAATCTCCAATGATCCAAGATCAATTTCGTTCCAATAAATCTTATTGTTCAGATGTTGTACCAGTTTCAATTTGTGCAGGCTCAATGTTGGCAGCATTTTGTCTCACTTGCTGTACATTTGTAGATTGAGAAGAATTTGAATTAATTACTCCAGGTGTTTGAGTTTTAGGCTTTGGGAACAATGCGCTTGAATCAGTTAGTCCATATAACTCAGGGTTCAAGTATTTACCTTGTCGTTCACCTGTTTTTTGAACTTCCACTT
>JBLHVW010000028.1:0-30569 GCA_047628775.1 Salibacteraceae bacterium
TTAGTCCAAATAAGGTAGTTCATGCCTGGAACGCAATGTTGTTAGACATTCCAAGGAGTCGAATTGAGCTTTTGCAGAAACTTTCCGAGAAATACCGCATATTCCTTCTTAGCAACACGAACTCCATTCATATCGATGCAGCCATTAGGACATGGAATAAAGTCTCTGACACACCAATGGGATCCGTTTTTGAGACAATCTACTTCTCACACAGGGTCGGAATGCGTAAACCAAATCTAGAAATCTTCGATTATGTCTGTGAACAGCACAAGTTGAATAAGCAAGAAACCTTATTTATAGATGATTCAATTCAACACATTGAAGGTGCTAAAAAATCAGGATTACATACGCTTCACTTAACAGGTGGATTAAATATTCAAGACGTTTTTTCCTGACACAACTCTACCAACAAACCTTTGGTTGATTTAGGATGTAAAAAAGCAATCCTTTTGTTGTCCGCACCAGATTTTGGAGTCGCGTGAATCAGCTGAAACCCTTCAGATTCAAGGCGTATTAATTCTTCCTCTATGTTATCGACTTCAAAAGCAATATGATGAAAGCCACCTTTATTTTTGGTTAGGAACTTTGCTATGGCCGAATCTTCATTTGTTGCTTCGAGCAATTCAATCTTCGATTCACCTACTTTCAAAAAAGCAGTTCTTACGCCTTCAGACTCAACAATTTCTTCTTTATAAACCTTTGAACCGAGTAAAGCTTCAAATACTGGTAACGAAGTTTCCAAGTTGTCTACGGCGATTCCGAGATGTTCGATTCGTTTTATCATAGCATAAAAAACCCCCTCTCGTTTCGGTTAACCGATAGGAGAGGGGGCTCAATTTTGTTTATATCTGGATTAGTTCTTAATGAACTTCTCGTTTACATTATCAAAGTTGATGTAATAAACACCTCTAAGAAGGTTTGAACAGTTCACAGAGGCACCTACACCTTTCTTAACGATATTACCATAAGCATCATAAATTTCATATCTCGTTTCGATAGGAGAAGAGTTTGCTAAAAACTTGATTTCATTCTTTACTTTAGCTGGAGTCTTTATTACAGAAGGAGAACTCGACGTAAATTTCTTTTCTTCAGAAGGACGTTTTGTTCCAGAATGATCCGTTTGTACAATTCTTACTGTGTTTTCACCAGAGTGAGGTGATACCTGAAATTCATATGAGTTTTCTCCTCCTGAACCTTTTCCTGCGACTTCACCAACAGCAACCCATTTGTTCCATCTGTATTGCTCAACAACAAATGGTAATTTACCTTGCTCATCCGTTGTCTTCCAAGTAAATTTTCCGTCATTAGAAAGTTTCATGCCAACTACATTGTAAGTAGATCTCGGCAAAAGAACCTCGGGATTTAAAATTTTCGGCTTACAACCATCATTGTGTTCAATAACAATAAAAACAGGTTCCCCAATTTCGATGTTAAACATGGAGAAGTCGATTTCAAACGCTCCCATACTTGTTCCGCCTGGCATAATGTCACCATTAACAGTCACCTTCGTTGCACAATAACCAAATCCTTCGTCATCCATCGGGTTTTGAACATACAAGTTCTTCCCTTGATAGGTTCCTTCTACAGAAAGTGCGGCCATTGATGAAACGCTCAATAGGCAAGATACCAGTACAAATAAAAAATTCTTCATATTATGCTTTCCATGTGAAAAGTGTTGTAAATATGGCAAAATACATCTCGATCAGACATACTTACCTCTAATTCAACGAACAAATATAATACCTTTTTAATTTATACACACCTTTTCAACCAAAAATATTGATCAAATGTTTGTCTAGAAATCCAATCTGTTCAGAAGAAGTACCATTTTGTTCATGGGCTTCCTTCATAATATAATTCTAACGACCGGTTTAGCAGATTTTTAGTATCCTTGTAGTACTAAAAAACCAATTGACTGAACTAGATGAAACGTATTTTACTTTTTTCTTTACTTCTGGTAATTATTAGCTCGTGTTCTGAGCCTGAAAAGAAACAGTTCAAACATGCTGGTGGAAAAATTACTATGGCTCTTGATAACGAGCCAACCACTTACATTCCTAGGAAAGTAATGGATTACTATTCAGCTGCTGTTCTAAGCCAGATTACGGAAGGACTTGTTGGTATGGATAGTAAAACAACTAAAATTGTACCTCGTTTGGCCAAGTCATGGACAGAAAGCGAAGATGGAAAGGTTTATACGTTCACTTTACGAGAAAACGTAAAATTTCATCCCCACAAAGCATTCAAGTCCGATGAAGATCGAATCTTAACGGCAAAAGATGTTTTAAAAAGCTTTGAACTAGGTTGTTCAGCAGATGAGAAAGGAAGAGAATATGCTACTTACTCAATGGTATGTAAATCAATTGTTGTCGGAGCAGACAATTACTTTCAGAAGAAATCAAGTAAAATTAGTGGAATCACGGCTAAAGGGAATAAAATTACATTCAAGCTGACGCGAAGTGACCACAATTTCCTTTACAAATTGGCCAATGTTAATTCGGCCATTGTTTCAAAAAGAATAGTTGAATCTGGAAATGAATCTGACGTTGTTGGAACTGGACCTTTCCTGTACAGTAAATATAAAGGAGGAGATCAGGCATCTTTGGTATTAATTAAGAATCAAGATTATTATTTAAAAGACACAAAAGGAAACGCACTACCTTATTTGGACAGCTTGGAATTTATTTTCCAAAGCCGGAAGCTGAAGCAGTTGGAAATGTTCGAAACTGGACAAATTAATTTAATCCTAGGACTTCCAACAAGTCGAATTACTAGAATGCTTGAAGGTCGAATTGAAGACTTTAATTCAAAACCACCTAAGTTAATTCTTGCGAATAACCCGAAACTCGAAACGAACTACTACTTTTTCAATCTACAAGATGAAAGGTTTAAAGATCCTAAAGTTCGTAAAGCGTTTAGCTATGCCGTTGATAAACAGCTAATTGGACGTGAAATTCTTCGGAATCAATATTACGACATTGGAGATTATGGAATGACTCCCCCAATTTCAAAAGCAATTAAAGGATATGATTTTAAAAGCATTAAACAAGCAGGTTATTCTTTCGACCCAGTCAAGGCAAGACAATTACTAGCAGAAGCAGGTTATCCAAATGGAGAAGGATTTGGATCTGTTGAATTGAGATACAACATCAACGATACACATTCAGCTGTTGCTGATGAATTCTCAAAGCAAATAGCAAAAGTTCTTAACATTAACGTCAATATTGATGGCTCTACGTTCGAACAATTAATTGAGGACGGTGAATATGGAAACGGTGATATCTTCAGATTGGGATGGAGTGCCGATTATCCAAGTCCAGAGTCATTCTTAGTTAATTATTATGGCAAAAATGTTCCAGATGATCCAAACGAACCTTCTAGAGTTAACAAGAGCCGTTACAAGAACCCTGTTTTTGATGAGTTTTTTGAACGTGCGACGGGAACTAAGAAAAAGTCGGATCAATTGAAATACTTCGAAAAAGCAGAATTAGCGCTACTTCAAGACCCACCTTTCATTCCACTTTGGTACACAGGCGACATAGGGATTACGAATTCTTACATTCGAAACTTTCACTTCAACGCTCTGAACTACATGGATTTTACCTATGTCTATATTAAAGAATGGACAGAAGCTGAATACCAAAAAAAGGTGAGTTCTAAAAAGTGATTTTCCAAAATAGTACTCTTGTGAATTCCGCAACTAACAACTTTTGAATTGCGCAAATTGATACTCCCTCCGAAACAATTAGCTCTAGGTTTACATTACTATTAATGATTAAACTTCTACAAATGAAAACGATTTTAATACTGCTTTGCTTTGGAGTTAGCAGCGTATTTGCTCAGCAACCGACACAAACAGTAAGAGGGAAAGTATTTGACTCTGAGAGCCAATTCCCACTAGTTGGAGTAAAAGTGCAAATTTTCACTTCGGACTCAACAAAGAAATGCCGGGCTGTGACAGATTTTGATGGTGAATTCAAAATTCCTAATATTCCAGTTGGTAAACACGAATTGACGACGACCATACTAATGTATGATGTTAAAACGATTACAATAGAAGTCAACTCGGGAAAAGAAACGATTGTACAAATTCCAATGACGGAAAGTTTCATTGAACAGGAAGCCGTAGTTGTAACTGGCCGAAAGAAAGGTGAAGTTATCAATGAACTCGCATTAATTTCATCTCAGCAATTCAGCGTTTCTGAAACCGATCGCTATCCTGGTTCGCGTTCAGACCCTGCAAGAATGGCGTCTAACTTTGCTGGTGTTGGCGGTGCTGATGATTCAAGAAACGATATCGTAATTAGAGGAAACTCACCCCTAGGCGTTGTCTGGAGAGTTGAAGGAGTTGATATTCCAAACCCATCTCACTTCTCGATTTCTGGAAGCACAGGTGGACCCGTTTCTATTTTGAACAACAAGATCCTTGCAAACTCTGACTTCTTCATGAGTGCCTTTCCCGCTGAGTATGGGAACTCCACTTCAGGTGTTTTCGATTTAAAGTTGAGAAAAGGAAATGACTCCAAACATGAATTTACAGGACAGTTTGGTTTCTTGGGAACTGAATTGATGGCAGAAGGACCAATGAGTAAAGACGGAAAATCAAGCTATTTGGTGATGGGAAGGTATTCTACCTTGAGTTTATTCAGTTCCTTAGGTATTAACATTGGAACAGATGCGGTACCAACTTATGGTGATGGTGCATTCAAATTCAATTGGAAACTAAAAAACGGTGGCGCTCTTTCTTTGTTCGCTATTGGCGGGGCAAGTGATATCGCAATTGAAATTGAAAATCCGGGAACTCTGGCTGAACAGTTGGCTGCAGGAGGAACTACTGAAGAAACATCTGAATTGTATGGTGAAGGCGATAGAGATCAGTTCTTTGGAACGGCTATGGCGGTTACTGGATTGACATATAAGAAACCATTGAATGAAAAAACATTCGTAACTGCAACCCTTGCTTATTCCTATGAACAACAAAAATCGAATCATGATTTCATTGATCGAACAGGCACTATCATCGGAGATGATTCAATTGTTGTGCATAATGGTCGTTACGACTTGATGGCATATGCATTTAAAATATCAAAAGGATCTGGGTTCTTTAGTGTTAACCATAAGATCAATAAAAAACACTTGATCAAGGCAGGAATTAATGTAGATGCCTATTTCTACAACATGCATGATTCCGTTTTGGAGGCTGGCCATACGATAGACCCTTCTACGCACGTTTGGGATGAAAGATGGGATTACGAAGGAGCATCTCTACTTGTTCAACCGTTTGTGCAATGGAAATGGAGAATGACTGAGAAAATGGTATTCACCGCAGGAATACACAATCAATTCTTCTCGTTTATGGGGAATGACAAAATCAACATGAGTATTGCAGAACCTAGAATCGGTTGGAAATTAAAAATGAAAAACGGACAAGCTATTTCCGCCGGCGCAGGAATGCATAGTATGACACAACCAATGTATACTTACTTATACCATCAAGAAGGTTCGGATGGAGAAAAAGTGTATGAGAACATGGACATGGACTTTTCTAGAAGCTTACATACGGGAGTTGGTTATGAAAAAGCATTCAAAAAGAGTTTAAATCTTAAAATGGAAGCGTATTACCAGCATTTATATAACATCCCAGTGACTGTCTCACCGTCTGCGTTCTCATTAATCAATATGGGTAGTGGATTCCAAAGATTTTTCCCACAGGATTTGCAGAATACAGGAACAGGTACAAACTACGGTGCTGAGATTACACTTCAGAAGTACTTTGATAAATCATTCTTCTTTATGTTCTCTGGAACTGTTTTTAACTCAACGTACGTTGCGAGTGACAATATTGAGCGCAGCACTTCTTACAACGGAAACTATGTGTTCAACTTGTTGGCTGGTAAAGAATGGAAAGTTGGAGAAAAGCAATCCATCTCAATAGGATTTAAAGCAACTGTCGCTGGTGGAAAATTATACGGAACTGCTGATACCGCAGCAACGAATACATTACAAGAATTGATTTATTTGGATGAAGGATTCAATTCGAGACAATTCCCAGTGTATTATAGAATTGACGCTAAAATCAACTGGAAGTTCAACGCGAAGAAAGTAACCCACGAAATTGGATTGGATTTGGTAAACGTTACTGCTCGCCAAAATTTACTTGGATTGTCTTATGCTCCTGATCTGTTTGATTCAAGTGCAGAACCGGTAGCAGAAAGATATCAATTGGGTTTCTTACCGCTTTTCTATTACAAGATCGACTTTAGATTCGACGGTAAAAAGTAGTTGTTTTGGAAATTACAAATTGTGGAATGATCATCTCGGCATTTCGACAGGCTCAATGGCCGAAGTGCAGTAATTAATGACTGATGTACAACGGCAATAGATATTACCAAACCGGGCAGCTGTCGCAACCGTTCTTTGGGCGGATATAAAACAAGAACCCAATTACTGTGCTCCATTCCCCATAACCGTAAGAATGCCGTGCATAGCTTTGAGAATTATTCGGTCTTGTTTTAACCCTGACCTGATGCATAAAACCACCAGAAAAGCCAGATTGAATAAAGAAATGCCTAAGGAATTCAGCCCTTAAATTGGCGTGCAAAGAAACTCCATAGCCCGACATGCTGATTGTTCTCATGTCATAATCTCCACCAAAACGAAAATCGTTAAACGATAAAATACCACCAGCTGCAATTCCCAAATTCGAAGAAAGAACAAATTGATCGTTGTTCCCAAATTCGGCTAAGTGATCGGTACGCGTTAATTCAAGACGCAAATAGTTCATCCCATCTGAGTTTTCATAATGGAAATAATTTCTATTGGTAACAACGGGTTCAGAATCATAATCTCCAGCCCACCCCGTTACTGGATCAGCATTTGGGCCAAGGGTTCCACTTAAAAAAACTTCGTTCGCATGATCCATGACATATTTCATGTGGTCGTAACCAATTGAGATTGCCCAATGGTCTTTGAAATAATATCCAATTCTAGCATTGAACTGAGGAACCGTTAAATTGGACAGTTTCAAATATTGAGAACCTGTGATGACAGAAGGATTATCAGATGCTTTAACACCGTCAAGTGTAAAGTCATAATCGACTCCAACAAAGTTGATATTGCTTTGAGTATAACCCGACCTATTGTAACCCCAGTAACCAAATAATGTTCCTTTGGCTTTAGAATCCTTGTTTTTGTTTCTGTTGTGTTGCGCAGTGGAAACCAAAGGCAAAACGATCATCAATACTGCAAAGACTACCCTCATTAATTCTATTTTTTCTTATCTACTGCTTTTACCATTTTCAAAAATGAAACTTCCTTCTCAGTCAAATGGCGGTACATTCCTCTTGGAAGGTCTCTCTTCGTCAATCCAGAGAAAGTCACACGATCCAATTTCGTTACTTTATATCCTAATGCTTCAAACGTTCTTCGAACAATTTGGTTTTTACCTGAGTGCAATTCAACCCCAACCAAGCGCGCGTCTTCTTCATTAATGAATTCCGCAGCATCGTATTTGATTGTTCCATCTTCCAATTTAATTCCCTCGATCAATCTTTTTAAATCAATAGAAGTCACTTTTTTATTTAACTCCACTTGATAAATCTTAGACGCTTTATGAAGTGGGTGCGTAAGCTTTTTAGCCATATCGCCATCATTGGTGAACAACATTAAACCCGTTGTATCTTTATCCAATCTACCAACAGGATAAATTCGCTCCTTGCATGCTTTATGAACCAGGGACATCACTGTTTTTCTTCCTTGCGGATCGTCCATTGTTGTGATGAATCCTTTTGGCTTATTCAATAAAACATATCTCTTATTTTGAGCTTTGATTGATCCTCCGTCGTACTTGACGACATCCGTTGGCTTTACTTTATAGCCCATTTCTGTAATGGATTCACCATTTACAGTTACAACGCCAGTTTTAATCAATACATCCGCATCTCTTCTTGAGCAGATTCCGGCATTGGAAAGGTATTTATTCAACCGAACTTCATCGCTAAAGCTTGGTAAAGGATCTCCCTTTTTCACTCTGTCTTTAAAGTCTGCAAAACGTCCTTGTCCTTTAGCGGTTTTTGGCTTCTCTGAGCTCTTGTCTGAGTCTTTACCGGCTGTTTTACTTGTTGTTCTAGTTGACGTTTTACTAGCCGCCTTAGCGCCTTTGTTCGTTCTAGTTCTACCTTTTAACGCACCTTTTTTGGAATCGTTACCGGTTTTTTTTGTTTTTCTTGTGTTCATCGCGAGCATAATAATTTGTGCAAAGGTAGGGATTTCGATGGTTCGATTATTTGATTGTTCGATTATTTGATTGTTCGATGGTTCGATGGTTCGATGAAGGAAATCTATCTTAATGGATAAAAAGCGGATTCAATGTGATCAATTTTTGTTTGGTATTGATTCTTGACAATCGAAACGATGTCAAACCGAACTTCCAATTCAACATCGTTTTCTTGAATATACCGATTGGTCACTTTGATTATTTGCCGCTGTTTGGACTTTGTTACCGCCTCAAACGGTTGACCATAAACGGCGGTTTGTCTGGTTTTCACCTCCACAACGACGAGAAAATTATCGTATTTACAAACAATGTCAATTTCTGACTTTCCCCATTTATAATTGCGCTCTAGAATTTCGAAATTCTTCAATGTTAAGTGTTGAGCCGCAAGATCTTCTCCCAATTGTCCAAGTTCAATGTGTTGCATAGTGATCGGTTTCTATATAAGTTAAGGAAAAGAATGAATAAATTTACGGTAAGAAACTAAGTTTAATAATTATTCTCCTCACTGCTTTTTCTTCCTTTGGACAAGAGGCCGAAGCAGCCATTGAACTCATTGTACACAATGTACTTCACCATGGATACAAGAATAGAATTGCTGTTGCCGTAACAAACAACAACGGAGGAAATCCTACCATTCGTTGTAGTAATTGCGACACCGCTTATTGGGTAGAATCCAACGAATTTGTAGTTGTTCCTGGCAAAGGAAGAGTGGCTAAGATTTATGTTTCACTGAGCTATCAGGACACGACCATTCTGGTGAAAATATTTGATTATCGAGTTGCGAATCTACCAGACCCATCAGTTTATTGGGGCGCAGCTAAAAGTGGCAGAAAAGGGTCTGTTGAATCAAGGTTGGTTCAGGAAAAGTACTCGCCAGAAGTCTCTTTGAATGCTGAATTTAACATTCTAAAATAGACTTTTTTAGTAAATGGTGAATCTGTAATTGGTGTCGGAATGGATGAACGGCACGCAAGTTTGGCAGCAGCAGGTGATCTTATCAAAACAATTAAAGATGGCGATAAAGTAGTGATTGAAGTTGAAGTCAAAGGCTCAGGTGGGGTTTTACGCAATCTTGTAGGACTATTTCATTTATGAATGAAGCCTTCCATTTAACACGTAATATGTAAAATGGCATTCATATCCTTTGAACAATTCTTGTTGTAATAGTCAACTGCTTCTGGCGTGCGCATCAGCATCAATGTAACCCCCTTCTTCTTTGCAAGCGCTTTAAATTCATCCATTACGGGCAATCTTTCCGACATTCCTATACCAATAACGAGGACTTTACAATCCCATGCAATCTTTTCATAATGTGTTAATGGAGTGTGGTTGTACTTTGCTCTATATTCTTTAGATGGACCTTTCTTTAGGGTTCTGACATCGTAATCTTCAATCACAATGTCTTTTTCATACAGCTTTCCGTTGACTTTAATTTTACCAAATTCTATGCTTTTGACTTTAGGTGCTTCCTTTTCTTTTTCCTCGGTAAAATTAAACCAGTGCAAAAATGACAAAAGACACTAATACTGTTATTAATGATTTAAAGAAGTACATACTTAGAAAGGCACTAAAAATATTCAAGCAGAATAAAATGAACCGAATGAAATCAAGCGTGTATACCCTATTATGCGATTGATGTTTTTCTTCCTATTATTAAGTTCCATTTCCTTTTCACAAGTGAAGAAGGTTTTAGTCCTTGGGAATTATTCGTCTCTTTGCTTGCCCGATTCGACCTTCACTCTTGCCGATAGTTTGCCTCAATCGTTGGTAGGTTTTAAGATAATCATGCTCTTTTCCAGTTCAACAAGTAATTTTAACCACCAAGACATCGATCGAATTGAAGACTTTATACGAAAAGGTGGTGGGCTTTATTCTGGGTCTGATAATTGGCCTTTGCAAGCACAATCCAACCAACTCACGCATCAAATTTATAAAAAGGAAACTTTTGGGAATTACCAGCAGACAAATGCAGAACCAACAAGGGATGGAAACCTCCATTTACAAGAATTAGACACCATTCCAGCCGGTGAAACAACTGCGGCATTTCCATTGGATTATCGCTTAAAAGTTGAAGCCTGGGTCCAAGATCAGCCTTTAATATCTTCCGGAAGCTTGGGCGAAGGAAAAATAATCATTGATGGCGGCTATTCACGGTTTTACTGCTCTCACCGAAGTGCGTCCACCGATGAATTGTTGAAACAATTTCTAATTTTTCTATCCAACCAATAGTTTTGTATCTTCCACTCACAATTCAATAAATAACAGTAAGTAAGGCACAACAGCTTCAACAATTAGTTGTCAAAATTAACATTCGCGTTGAAGTGAAACCTCATTTCAGTAAAGAATTGCGAGAAATTGAACTTCATATTGGAAGAAAATTCTGGAAGCTTCTCATCAATGATGAATACCTCTATTTAAATGAAAAAAACCAGCCGATTTGATTCTATATGGTTCTTCGAGAGCTTTCAATATATAAGGAGGAAGATGATTTTCTGTCATGGTGCCATAAAAACGGAAGCGATGCGAGTTCGCACGAAGTCCTCAACTATTATCGAGATTTAAAATCTATGTTTCATGAAATCAAAAGTATTTTAGGAACGATTGATCCGCTTATTTCGAATTATGATTATGGACTGGGGACGATCATTCATTCCTCGATTACTCGACAATTAGATTATTGGATGGTTCGATTTGAGTATTTAGAGTATAGAAAGAAAAAAAACAGATGTCTAATATCTAAGTTCTAATATAAAAGGCGTTAGCCGTTCGAACAGTCCAAACGCGCATCGCGTCGAATAATCGAATTACAATTCTCCCATCAGTTCCAGCGTTTCCTTTGCTGCCGCCTGCTCTGCTTTCTTTTTGGAAGTTCCTGAGCCACGACCAAACTCTTGTTCATTGATGATAACTACGACTAGATAATTCCAATTTACACCTTGATTTTCTTCTTTAAGAACGTCAAAAACAATGGGCAATCTATTTTTCTGACTCCAAATGAAGAGTCTTGATTTGAAATCAATCTCTTCTTCAAGAATTTGATTTAAATCGATGTATTTCTTTAAAATGTGTGCGTTTAGACTCTTTTTTGTGGCTTCATACCCGCCATCCAAATAAAGAGCTCCTATCAATGCTTCAAAGGCATTCCCTTCTATGGTCTCTAATTTAATTGATCGGCCCTTGTTGTAATCCAAAACGTTACGTATGCCCATTTCATGTCCAATAACGCTCAATGTTCTTCTGCTGACTACTTTGGATTTAATCTTCGTTAAGTATCCTTCGTCTTCTTCAGGATATTTATTGAACAGCATTTCAGCAATGACAGAATCCAAAATTGCATCTCCTAAAAACTCGAGACGTTCGTTTGAAATTTCACCGTTATTGTGGGCTATTGACTTGTGTGTCAGAGCTGTTTTAAAAAAGTTTAGATTTATAGGGGTGTATCCAAAACTTTTCTCTACAAACTGAATTAGATTCAGTTCGTCCTTTGATCTTTTGCGAGAAAAAAATGGAAATAGCGCTAACAACTATTGACCGTTGTACTTTTTAACGATAACGCTCGTGTTATGACCTCCAAATCCAAATGTGTTTGAAAGGGCAACATTTACCGTGCGTTTCTGAGCTTTGTTGAATGTAAAATTCATTTTATTGTCTAGCTCAGGATCGTCTGTAAAGTGATTAATCGTTGGTGGAACAATATCATTTTTAACAGCCAATATACAAGCAATTGCTTCAATAGCGCCAGCAGCACCAAGTAAGTGACCCGTCATTGATTTTGTCGAACTGATATTCATCTTGTAAGCGTCTTCACCAAATACTTGTTGAATTGCTTTAACCTCAGCGACATCTCCTAGAGGAGTTGATGTTCCGTGAACATTGACATAGTCTACCTGAGAAGCATCGATTTCGGCATCTTCTAAGGCCGCTAACATCGTATTTCTTGCACCAATTCCATCAGGATGAGGTGCAGTCATGTGGTAAGCATCACCTGACATACCGCCACCGATAACTTCCGCATATATTTTAGCTCCACGAGCTTTTGCGTGCTCATATTCTTCAAGAATAAGTGCTCCACTTCCTTCACCCAAAACAAAACCTTCACGGTCCAAATCGAATGGACGTGATGCTGTTTCCGGAGAATCATTGCGCGTTGATAGTGCTCTAAGAGCATTGAAGCCTCCAACACCAGGCTCATTAATTGCCGCTTCTGAACCACCCGTTACAACGGCATCAACTTTTCCTAAACGAATGTAATTGAAAGCATCAATAATTGCGTTTGTAGAAGAAGCACATGCCGAAACCGTAACATAGTTAGGACCGCGGAATCCGTATTCAATTGAAATTAGACCTGCAGCAATATCTGCGATCATTTTAGGGATAAAGAAGGGGTTAAATCGAGGAGTTCCATCTCCTTGTACGAAGTTTGTTACTTCCTCTTGAAAAGTTTTCAATCCACCAATTCCAGATCCCCAAATAACACCAATACGGTCAAGATTTGGATTAGAATCTAGAATTCCAGAGTCCGCCACAGCTTCTTTTGAAGAAACCATGGCATACTGTGAAAATTGATCCATTTTTCTTGCTTCCTTTCGGTCGACGTGATCTTCAACATTAAAGTTCTTGATCTCACAAGCAAATTTGGTTTTGAATAACGACGCGTCAAAATGGGTAATTGGAGCTGCTCCACTTTTTCCGTTTAATAAGCTTTCCCAATATTCTTCAACATTGTTTCCGATTGGGGTAAGTGCGCCTAGTCCAGTGACAACCACTCTTTTCAATTCCATAATTGAGCCGTTAGTTCAAAAAATATTATCGTAACTAATTAGTTAGCGTTCTCTTCGATGTATTTGATAGCATCTCCAACTGTTTGGATGTTCTCAGCTTGATCATCTGGAATCGCAATATTGAATTCTTTTTCAAATTCCATGATCAATTCAACTGTATCCAAAGAATCAGCTCCTAGATCGTTTGTAAAGCTAGATTCGTTTGCTACTTCACTCTCTTCAACACCCAATTTATCTACGATTATAGATACTACTTTTGAATTTACGTCTGACATTTGTTCTTTTTTAAAGGGTTAATTCAGCCGCAAAGAAAGCCACAAATTATGAAAAGACAAAATTATTAGTAATAATATTCAATGACATCAGAATTGGACTTTCTAGTCAATTCGGGTACTTGCGCATCTTCGGCGGCATATCCGACAGGAATTAAAAGGAATGGACGCTCATTTTCAGGGCGTTCCAAAGCCTTTGTAATAAAATTCATTGGACTCGGTGTATGCGTTAAAGCAGCCAATCCAGCATTGTGAATTGCCATTAATAAGAATCCAGAAGCGAGACCAACGGACTCAGCAACGTAATAATTTTGATGTTTCCCTCCGTCTTCGGTGATCTCATAAGGCCGTTTCATGACGATAACTATCCATGGAGCGGTATCTATAAATTCTTTTACTGCATCTGTTCCTAGAGGTTCAAGGTCTTTCAACCAAGCCTCACTCATTCTTCCTTCATACGATTTCCGTTCCTCTTCCTCGGCTAATTCTCTAATTTTTGATTTTAGCATTGCATTTGAAATAAGACAAAACGTCCAAGGTTGCTTGTGAGCTCCGGATGGCGCACTTGAGGCGGTCATCAAGATATTCTCCATCACTTCTTTGGGAACAGGCCTGGAAGAGAAGTCTCGAACAGAACGTCGTTTGCCAGCCCACTCATAGAAGGACTTTGAGCGTTCAATCATTTCTTCTGATGAATACGATTTACCTGAGTACGGAATAAACGGATGTTTTGAATCAGTCATATTATATTTAAGTTCTAGCTTGAACTGTAAATATAATTATTCCTTTTAGGATCATTTCATCGTTCCGATTTCAAATCCTTTTGATTTTAAAAAGTAGGTGGTATTGCCAATTTGAACCTGACCGCCAACTCCAATTTTATTGAGATTGATTCTTCGTCCATTTACGATTATATCGCCTCCAGTGGCTTTGGCAATGTCTAAATAATTAATTCGAATTGCTATGGGTTTACCGCAAATTATTACATGCACTTTTTTTCGTACATCTTTTAATAAGGACATATCGCGTACTTCAGAGTTGTTGTCGGCAATTAATAAAATTGCATCCGCTTGCGGTGTGGATTTCTGTGCATACAAAACAGCTTCTACATCATTTTCTTGAGAATCTCCTCCATTCCCAGAATACATCGCTTCTATAATTGTTGGTGCAACGCGTCCCGCAAAATTAGTCTGATAAACACCTCCAATTTCTCCTATCTTCTTTTTGCTGTCTTTCCTATTATCTCCATCATTAAAGAAGGTATAACTAGGAATCCGAAGCGTGTCTGTGTTATTGTAAATCCACCAACTGAGTCCAGCTAAATTACTATTCATGCTTGCCGTGACATCCATAACAATAGCCACTTTTTCACCTTTGTCTAATAAATTGAGGCTTAAATACAAAGGCGAAGATACCAGAATTTCCATTTTCTGTTCGTCTTCTTCTGAAAGCACCACTGATTCTATTGGTGCCATCATTTCATATTCAGTGAAATTAGGCTTCTTTCCGTTTCGCGTGTACATTCCATTGACAGCCCTAGAATAGGAAACTCGGATTTCAAGATTTACAGACGAATTAATTGAGTCACCGTTTTTAATCTCTGGACTCCAGTTGGGCATATTGAGTAATGCTGACCGCACCTCATCTTCAATATACGTTTTGTAAACACCGAGAAAGGTTACTTCAATAATATCTCCTTTTTCGTCTATTTCTATCTTAGTCTTCACCCACTCATCGTCGCGTCTTAGCGTAATCTCTCCAATTGGACTTACATTTTCTTTCAAATACTTGTGCAATGCATACGATCCTTGTGCAAATTCTGCCTCTCTGGTTGACTGGCTTGCTTCACTTTTAGCCATAAGTTCGGGCTTCCTCTAAAATGAGCTTCTTCTTTAATGGGTCCAATTCCGTTTTTGCAAATTTCCCGTTTGGATTCGCTAAAAACACTTCTAATTCTTTAATTTCTCTCAATCGCTCTTCTTCCGAACTTCTTGGTTGATGAACGAGTACGAATCCGTGAAAATAATTGCTTCCTTCTTCTGGTTTTGAACACCCCGTTTGCTCTACAATCTCCCAATCTATATATGGATTTGATAAAACACCGGGAAGCAATTCATTCAATTGAGTCAATCTCTTTTTATCGAGTGCGCGCTGATTAAAGGAAGCACTTTGACGGTGTTTTGTGTAGATGTAATAAATTTTTAGAACCGTGAGATCCTTGAGGTTTCCCTCTTTTGAAATCCCTTCTTTTGAAAAAGCGGAAGAAATTAAAGATGTAGAATTTGATTGTGCTGGGTGAATTTGATCAATCCTAAATCTTGTTTGATCTAAAATATGATTTACAGCTTCCGTATTTTGGGAGAACAAGACACTCGAAATTGAACCAACAATAAATAGGACTATAATTTTCATGCATTTCTATAAGTGGAGTTGGCTCAATTGGTAACAAGCAAAACTAGCGAAACCTCATTTAATCAACTGACCGCAGTTAAAGCAATCCTTTTTTTTGTTAACCCTCTTAATTATTAAATAGGTATACAATTTTTAGTCCTATCTTTATATCTGAAAATATATCACTTTACTATATGTCCACCAACCCTTTAGCTCCTTTTACATGCACGTATTCTTCGCAAGTTCCAGAGATTTTATTCAAACTAGAATGTTCGATTGCAATCACAACATATCAAGCTGGAAAAATTGTTTTTATTTCAGCTAAAGATGAAGATTCTCTGATTCAACTCCCACGTACTTTTGAAAAACCAATGGGTATTGCAGTTGATCCTAAAAAAGACAAGCTTGCTATCGCCTGTAAGGATGAAGTTATTGTTTTTTCAAATTCCAAAAATCTTGCAGAATCCTATCCAAAAGCACCTAATAAATACGATGCTTTGTACATGCCAAGGATTAGTTATCATACGGGGCCTCTTGATATTCATGATTTAAGTTTCGGCGACAACAGCGAGCTCTATGCCGTGAATACACTGTTTTCGTGCATTATCAAAGTGGACGATGATTATAATTTTACGCCGTATTGGAAACCAAAATTTATCGATAAAATAATATCTGAAGATCGATGTCATCTGAATGGAATGGCACTGTTGAACGGCAAACCCAAATACGTTACGGCCTTTGGTACTGGCAATTCATTTCAAAGCTGGCGAGATAAGGTCACAACAACCGGAGTTATTATTGACATAGAAACCAATGAAATCATTCTGGAAGGATTGGGCATGCCACATTCTCCGCGAATTTATAATGGCGAATTGTATGTACTTCTTTCCGCTACGGGTGAATTAATTCGAGTGAATACGGAGGAAAGGAGTTACGAAGTTGTTCTGAAAATAGATGGATTTGTCCGAGGAATGGATTTGTATAAAGATTACTTATTTATTGGGCTTTCCAAATTGAGAAAGAACTCTTCAACATTTGCCAAATTAGACTTTGCAGACGCTGCCAATGAGGCTGGCATTGTAATTATTCACCTTCCGACTGCGAGTTTGGCAGGGAAACTAACCTATCAAACATCGTTGGATGAAATTTATGACATTCACATTTTAGGAAACAAAAAACGACCCAACATAATGAATACAATTCGTCCGGAATACAAAACTGGACTTATGACACCTGAAGCAACATACTGGGCAAAAACAGAAATTAAATAACGAATACCTCTATCTTATGAAACAAGTACATTACTCACGAAAAACAAGGCAACTTGGCCGACTCGCAAAAGAGTTAAAGGTGGCTTTGCGCGCAAAAGATCAATCAGAGTCATTTATCGAACGATTGAAAATAAAAATAAAAGCCCTAATTGAACAATTGGCAGGTGTTTTATCAAAACATCAATTAAAAGGAATTTTAGGATCGGCTGCCGTTGTTTTTGGATTAACATTTTCCAATTCGGCAAACGCGCAAACGTTTACTACTCCAATTCAAAATCCATTTGGAATTACACCGACACCAGGAGGTGTAGGACTTATTGAACTTGTAGATCTCGATGGCGATGGTGATCTAGATATCCTTCAAGCCGGATATTATGGCGTTATTGAATATTTTGAAAATACAGGAACTGCGGCCGTTCCCGCTTTTTCTACATCGATTCAAAACCCATTTGGGCTAGTTTCCTCTTACTATCTTGCCATCCCAACTGCTGTTGATATTGATGATGATGGGGACATGGATCTTTTCGTTGGAGAGTATTATGGAAATACGCAATTTTTTGAAAACACAGGAACGGATAGTGCTCCGGCTTTCGCTGCTCCTGTTTCAAATCCGTTTGGTTTAACCCAAGTGTATCAATTTTCAATTCCTGAAGCTGCGGATATGGATGGAGATGGAGACACCGACTTATTGATTGCTGAGTACTATGGCAACATCCAATATTTTGAAAATACAGGAACTGCAAGTGCTCCAGCATTTGCTGCGCCAGTTCAAAACCCTTTTAATTTCACACCAAATCCTGGCAGCTATAATGGTTTCCCAACGGTAGCCGATTTAGACCAGGATGGTGATTTAGATTTAATGGTAGGCGAACAATACGGGAACCTCGATTATTTCGAAAATACGGGAACTTCATCAGCTCCAAATTTTGCGGCAGGTGTAATCAACCCATTTGGATTGGTTGCAGTGCTGGATTATGCATTCCCGTGTTTTGGTGACATGGATAACGATGGTGACTATGATTTGATGGTTGGTGAACAATATGGTAACATGACGTATTTCGAAAACACTTTTGAAAATGCATCTGTTTCTGAACTTGATTTGAACTCAAGTGTTTATCCGAATCCATTTGTTGGCGAAATCACGTTAAAATCGGATTATGCTATTGACAAGATTGATCTTTTCTCAATCAGTGGAGAAATTGTTGCTTCATTTGAAAATCCTGCGGAGACTTTAGATCTTAAGCATTTGGATAATGGAATTTATATTCTAAACGCAATGAGCGGTGATAAAATCGTAACGATCAAAAAGATAACGAAGCAATAAATCTTTTACGTAAATTATAATTGAAGCCAGTTAGTTCAAACTAGCTGGCTTTTTTTACCAACCTGATTGCCATTTATTGTCCAAATCTATTCTTTTTTAGATCGAATTTTAATTTTGAGTATTCGCATATCATTCATATTCCTAACTTAGCCCCATGATAAAAACGCGTATCGCTATATTCGCCTCTGGGACAGGAAGTAACGCCGTGAATTTGATTCATTTTTTTAAGAATGATTCATCAATTGAGGTTGCTTTTGTTTTGAGCAATAAAGCAGATGCAAAAGTTTTAGAATCTGCTGCGGAATTGGGCGTTAAACCCCTCAATTACACGAACGCTCAGGTCGCGGATGGAAATTTCTTGACCTCCCTATGCAAAGAGGAAAAAGTTGATTGGGTTATTTTAGCGGGTTATTTAAGATTAATCCCAGCTGAATTAATTCAAGTATTTTCAAATCGAATGATCAATTTGCACCCTGCCCTATTACCAAATTATGGGGGGAAAGGAATGCACGGACGAAATGTTCATGTTGCAGTAATTGCGAATCGAGAAAACAAATCAGGAATTACCATTCATTACGTGAATGAGGAGTTTGATAAAGGAGAAATAATTGCACAGTTTCATTGCGGTTTGAATGAAACCGATACTGTGGAGTCTCTCGAAGGTAAAATCAGGTATTTGGAACAAACGTATTTACCTACTGTTGTTCGAGGTGCCATCTTAAGTTAACAAAATGGGTTCATTTTTCTCTGTGTTTGATTGGGTCGAAATATTTAAAGCGACTATGGTTCTCTTTGCGGTTGTAGATATCGTAGGGTCAATTCCAATTATCATTAAACTAAAGGAGCAATCCGGCGAAATTCACGCATTAAGGACAAGTGTCGTTTCTTTAGTGATTATGATCAGTTTTCTAATTTTGGGTGAAAGCATCTTGAGCTTGTTCGGTGTAAACGTGCAGTCATTCGCCGTGGCCGGTTCAATTATATTGTTTGCTATGGCCTTAGAAATGATCATGGGGGTGCGCTTGTTTAGAGATGAAGTTTCTGGAAAAACGGCAAGTATCGTTCCATTGGCGTTTCCAATTATTGCCGGAGCAGGGAGTATGACATCGATAATTTCTTTGCGTGCAGAGTACGCTGAAATCAACATCATGATTGCGATCTTCATCAATATACTAATTGTGTTTATTGTATTAAAAACGACACGTATCATTGAAAAAGTTCTTGGTGAAGGTGGAATTGCAATCTTGAAAAAAGTATTCGGAATCATCTTACTTGCAATCGCGATCCGACTCTTTACTGAGAATGTGAAAGAGTTGTTCTAAGCCAACTTCTTAAGCGCACTTTCTGGATCCATATACTGAAAATTGAAGCCGTGGTTTTGCAATTTCTTTGGAATTACCAATCGACTTTTTAGAATCAATTCACTTTCGGTTCGAATGATGAATCCGCCAATTTTGAGCATTATTTTAGGTTGCGGAATTCCAATTGGGACGTTTAAAGAACTTCGTAAACCTTTCATAAATTCGCCATTTGTTGGGATTTCAGGAGCGGTACAATTCACCGGTCCTTCGATATCTTCGTTCTCAATGATAAGATCGATTGCTCCAAGAAGATCATCGATATGAATCCATGAAAAGCGTTGTTTCCCGGTTCCCATTTTTCCAGCCAAACCAAATTTTGCGAGCCTGCGAAGCACAGGATAAACTCCTCCAGATTTTCCAAAAACAAGCGAGATCCGTAAAGCAACTTTCCTCATTTTTGGCGTATTGGATGTGTAAAATGCTTCTTCCCAAGCTTTCGCGACATTCATTGAAAAATCGTTTCCTATCTCACCGTTTTCTTCATCCATTTCTTTGTCTTCGGAATAGCGGTAAATTGTTGCTGTACTGGAATTCAACCATACGCGTGGTGGCGACTTTAAGGTTTCAACAACCTGTCCCAAAATAAGTGTCGATTCTACTCTTGAGCGAATAATCTCTTTCTTGTTTTCATCGGTATAGCGGCAATCCACTGATTTTCCAGTGAGGTTTATTAATAGCTCAACGCCTTCCATCTCGTTTGTCCAATCTCCGATCGTGCTGCCGTCCCATTGAACGAATTTGATGTTGTCCAAAACCTTAGAAGCACCTCGGGTGAAAATTACAACTTCATTCTCTCCCTTGAAATGATCTGCCAGTTCTCTTCCTAAAAACCCACTTCCTCCTGCAATGACAACTTTCATAATCGTTCAATTTGGTAAAACCTTCTACCTAAGTTAAAACAATTTATTAAACTTTCAGTAATTTTTGAAAGTTTAAGTTTATTTTTTATTGTTGGACCTAATAAGGAAACCCAATTAATCTGTTTTGATGATTTTATTGGTCGTGACCTTGTACTCAGATTCAATACGAATGGTGTAAACTCCATTCGCGAACTGGCTTAGATCGTACGATTTTCCATTTGACTTTGGAGGGTAAACTTCACTTCCATCAATTGAATGAAAGGAAACATTGCCTTGCTCTGGAGCGTCAATCTTTATCCATCCGGAAGTTGGACTAGGATAGATCTTAATTCCAGCTGCAAGTTCATCCACACCAACGAGGTTTGCCACACCAACGATAAACTGATCGTAATGGTCGCAGTTCAAACTATCAAAAGCATAAACATCTATATAGTGAATTCCAATTCCCAAATCTGCTGCAATGATTTCAACGCTTGAATTCGAACCGCCTATTGACCAATTGTAAGACGTCATTCCAGGTGTGGCATTAACCCAAAGTGTATCTGTGATATCGATAATTGTATCGTTTCCAGAATTCAATTCGATTTCGCTTACGTAAGCCAATACTTCCAAGCGATCTGTTGCGCAGTCACCCAAAGGTTTTTCTCCAAAGTGGTAAAATATACCGCCGCTCCAATCCCGTGGGTAATAACTGTCTGAATAGTTATGACTAATTCCACTTCCAGAGACCATTGTTAATTCAGGCGTTGACCTGACTTGTTCATTCGACACTGATGTATAAGACAGACGCGAATTGGGGTTTGCCATTTGGATGTAAATTCCAACCGTATCATCTTGAAATAAATGCAAATTCCCAATTGGAACACTCGTCCATACGCTATCAATTAAAACATTTACCGCAGCAGTATCCAATAAAGTCCAAGGCGTTAGGTCGAGCTCAAATCCCTGATATGTGCCACTTTTAAAATAAATTTCGACTGCTTGCATTCCCAAAGAGTTGATTTTCACATCAAAACTATCAATGAATAATTCTTCATGAGCAACGATGTCAAACATAGTTCCATTCCAGTTAATTGTTGAATTCAGTGAACTGTGCAAATCATCTACATAAAACAAATTACCTCGAACAGCCTGTGCGTAAAAACTAGTTGTCGTATCGATTAAAGTTGTCGTAAAAGAAGGGCCAAAACCAATTGGATTGATTGCAAAGAAATCATCATACCAAAAAACTGTGTCTTGCACATTGACTGTTGCAATTAAATCTGCTTGGCCGTCGTCACAAAGTGTATCGCCAATCAAGACCAAGTCAGGATGACCGGAAGCTCCAAAGTTTAAAAAGAGTGAATCGTTTATACTGTTTGAATCGAGACTGTTCCAAACCGAAGTAACGGTTTCATAGGTTCCAGCTGAATAGGTATCCAGTATAAATTGCAATGTATCCGATTCACACGATGCTAGTCCAGCAATAAGTAGTATGCTATCTGCAAAAGAGTTCATTGAAATTGTATTCTCTGAAGAGAAATAAATGTAGGTTGAGTCAAAATTATCTGTTCCAACATTTCCAAGAATGATTTCAACAGTAGTTATTGAGTCTCCACAAGGACTGAAAGTTGGAACAACATCCAAAATTGCAAAATCAGAGAAAGTTGGAGCTTCGAACAAGCTATCAAGAATGCCGGTGTTCACTACTCGCTGAAACAAGAGACCGTGCCCTAAGTCATTCAAATGAACACCATCACCAGAGTTGTATGTTGGATTAATTGTATAATCAGGCATTGCTATAGTTGACCAAAAATCAATCGTATATGGATTGAAGTGAGCGTAAATGGAATCCTTAACTTCCCATTGAAGATTGAGTTTATTTGTGTCTGCAAAATTTCTAGGCTGTGTTGTGCAAATCCAAATTGGGATATTATTTAAATCCGCGATTTCAACAATTGAATCGAGGTTGTCCATTTGTTCAATATATGAAAAGCCGAGAGATACATCATTCGATGGCATATTTACAATAATGGCATCTGGGGATTCATTGATAGCTGCAGTAATGTTTCTTACAATATCGGGATTCGGACGTCCTGGGGGCGGTATAAAACCGGTTCGCATTATTCTATAGGTATTGTAGCCACCTACTCCAAAGTTTACAACTTCATTATTGGGATTGATACTTTGAAGGTACTCTCGGTATCTATTGACCCAAGCACTATCTATTGTCGAAGCACCTGACCCAGCCGATGTTGAAGATCCAAGAACCACGATTTTAAAATCTTGAGATCCCAAGCAAATATCATTCTGTCCTAAAGAGAACAGAGGGGAAAACAAAAGAACAATCGCAATAGAAATGAATCTCATCATTGTGTAAGATAATGAAGTAAATCTATCCAGGCGAGAATGAACCATTTCCACCCGTTTGACCTTCGATGATTCTCATTCCTTCGGAATACTTCATTTCTTTAAGAACTTTGCCTCTTTTCCCGTAGACAATGAATTTCCCATGCTTTAAACCATCCTTGTATTCAATGGTTTGCATCACTTTCCCACGTCGGCTTAATATATTCATTACACCGTCAAGTTTTCCTTCTTTGTAATGAGAAATTACGGCAGGCGTTCGGCCTCCAGGGTGGTAAGCAATCCACTCTCCATCTTTTTCACCATTTTTATAACTTCCTGATTCCGTCAGTTTTTTGTCCGCTTCTGAGTACGACTCTGAGTGTCCGTGCAGTTTACTTTCCATCACAACGTGATCACTCAAGATATTATCATTGAACTTTCGCTTAATCCGGAACAGTTTGTAGGTTCTGATGTCTTTCAATTTACCGTTGCTAAAATAATCGTTCCATTCACCAACCTTCATATCGTCTTTGTACTTCCCGATCGAAAGTTCCTTGCCATTTGGGAAATACGATTCCCATTCTCCACTTAGACGGCCTGTATTGAACGTTGCTTTATTCTTTAAAGCGCCATCATCCCAATAGTTGTTCCATTCACCTTCTTCCTCACCGTTTAAGTAGTCACCCTCCATTAGAAGCGTTCCGTCTTCGTACCATGTTTGCCACGTTCCGTTCTTCAGGTCTTTATCAAAAGTTCCTTCGCGGTGCTTGCTTCCATCTTTATAGAGGTAAGTCCACTGACCTGATTTAAGCCCTTCATTATAATGTGCATGGTATGCAATTTCGCCTGTTGGGTGCCAATACGTCCAATCGCCGTGTTGCTCATCGCTTTTGAATTGCCCTTGCATGTCGCGGGTACCTTTATTGGTGTACCACGTCCATTCACCCGTTTTCTCGCCGTTTTTGTATTCTCCAGAAACATTCAACTCTCCACTGTCATAATAGTAATTGTAGTCTCCGTGAAGGACATCATCCTTATAATTACTAATCTTTTCCTTATCACCTGTATAATAGAAAAACTCCCACGTTCCATTTTTATGTCCGTCGTGAAATTCACCCGTCAAGGTTGGGTATCCGTAAATGCTCAATTCTTCGAATTCGCCATTTTTTAACCCGTCTTTATAATTGTACCATTCCTTAACCTTACCTGTTGTATAAAACGTAACAAGTTCACCGTTGCCTTCCTTAATAATCTGTGTATGCAAAGAATCTGGCAAGTAAAATTCCCACAAATAATTATCTTCTCCTTTGACCTCTTCTACTGACTTCATTCGACCATCGCGGTAATAGTAATTCCATTTACCAACAGGAAAATTCAGTCGGTAAATACCCTCTGTCTTCACCTTCCCGTTTTCGTACCATTCCGTATAAACACTATCTTGTCTGTTGTATTTAAAATACCCTTCTTGGCGTTTTTGTCCATCTGGATAATAAAGGATTGTTGAACCGTAAAGCCCGTCTCTATAGTAATTTCTTACCTCTTCAATTTCACCCAAACGATCATAATACGTCCATTTACCGTGCTTTTCATCTGTTTCACCTTGTCCATCTACGAAATTTTTCCCCCTCGACTGCACCTGAAGTTTATTGAAGTCCCAAAACGTGCGTTTGGTCTTGGTTTGGTTTTCTTTTTCAATCTCGATTTGACCCCAAGAGTTAAAAGAAAAAATGAATGCTATTGTGAAGAATGTTAATTTCAATCGAATGGTTTTTAATCTATAACTGTGATTACTTACTTCGTTACTACTTAGGCCAGATGCCCTGGTATATTAGCACGACTCCAAAACCGACAAAGACGATACCAATTAACTTATTCAGGCCAACCAATAGGTTTCTTGTCACCAAAGGTCTTAATTTTTTAGCACCAATTATTTTCAATAAATCAACTGAGAAGAATGTAAAAAGTATGATTCCAACAAATGCGAGTAATGAAGATTTAGATCCTCCATTTTCAGCGCCCAATGTCAAAACACTGAACCAATAAAAAATAACCATAGGATTGGCTAGATTGAGTAAGAACCCTTTTAGTCCGAGAAGAAAATAACCTTTCGCAGTTCCAATTACATCCGCGGGATCAACTTTCGTTTCTTTTACTTTTTTAAAGAAGTTCACCAATCCATAAATGACGAATAAAACACCGCCAATAAGCTTTAAAGTAGAGGCATCATCACCTTCCGTTAGTTCGGCAACCTGGTTGTAAAAAACAAAAGCTATAAGTACGTATACAATATCATTAACAAGAACTCCGAGATCTAAGGCTATTGCGGCCTTTACTCCTTTCGTAATACTCGTTTCAAGCAACACGAAAAACACCGGGCCGATCATGATGCTCAGAATAAATCCGGTTACAATTCCTTTGAGTATTAATTCCATAGAGGTTGCAGGCGTGTTTATACAAAAGTACTAATTCCTTTCTCTTTTGACTTATCCACTAGTTGTTTTTCAAAATGTTTTGTTGGCATATCTCGATTTTTAAGGCAAGATGTTTACATTTGTATAATAGGGAAGAATCCTGAAAAAATTTAATATGAAACTTGCACCAGCAAATCTGAAGTTAGAGGCTATCATCACGAATGTAGAAAAGGATGGTATTAAGGCAAAAAATTTAATCGAAGATCTTAAGGAACTTCGGGAATTTGCTCTTAAAGAACAAGATCCATTAGTAACTAAAGTATTGAGATTAGCATACGAGTATTTAGGAGAGAAAAAATCTTTCGCAGTTCAAGCTCAATATGAGGAGGATGAAGAAGAGAATGAATACCCAATCGAAATTGAAGAAAATGAGAACTTCATGTACCTTTTGACTCTTTTAAGAAACGCAGATCACAAAATAAATCGCGAAGATATTAAAGATTACAGAACAGCGCTTAAGTTAGAGCTGTACTAGGATACAGAAACAAATTAGACTTTAAAAGCCATTGCAAAATTTTTGCATTGGCTTTTTTTTTCATCTTTTACCCAACCTTTATTTAAAAGCTGTCGTCTTAATAGTAAATATTGACATTCTGGTTTGTTCAATATTTTGGTTTTATTTTCCTTGCAGGTACCTGAAAAGATCTTCGTAAAAGAGTTCTTTTCAGGTTTTTTTTGCTCGAAACTTGCAGTAAGTCTAATGGAAAAGAATTTCAAACATTATTTCTCCGATTTATCATAGGCTCCAAGCTCTTGGTAACGCATTCCTTGAACCTCAATCATTAACTTTACTTTGACTACAATGTCTTGATTGTTGGTGTTTCTAAGAAGTACCTTTTCATTTTTCCGAATATTCACGGCTGTACTTCCTTTGCCTTCTACTCCAAAACCTTGAGTGCGCTCATTGGTCTTCTTGTCGACAACAAGAACCTCGAAATCAAGATCACTTTTGTTAATTAATCGAGCGCGGTATCCTGACTTTTGAAATTCACCCAAAACGAATTCTTGCTTGGCAGGAATCGTAACATTCGCATTACCTGGCGGCCCCTCGTTTTTATACGTTAATGAAGACAAAACTGTAAAAAGATATATTACAGTTAGCGCTACGAGTGCTTTTAATTTAATTCCGTTTTTCATCTGATTGTTATTCATTGATTTGAAACAAATGTGGTTTAATATTTTCGATTAAGCACTTCAACTCGTTTAGATATTTCAATCGCAGTACTGGCAATAGGAGAACATCTCTTTGGCTTGGTGTGTAAATGGAATGTCCGTATCGTAAACGTCATTTAGAATCAACTCGATGTAGCGCGGAAAATCTTCAACGACAGCGTCCAAGCTATTCTTTTTTAGATCAATATTGAACGGTTCGTTGTTTCCAGAGACGAATGAAATAATGCATGGATCAGCCAATACGTTTTCATTCTGATGGTACAAGAAGGCGTAAAGCATCAATTGGAGAACGTGTTTTTTGTTCCCAATCGACTCGACGATAAACTCTTCGGTAATGTCTTTTACTCTCAGTCCAACGTCATCCGGTTTCACTTTTCCAGATTTATAATCAATAATTCGAACGCGGTCCCCGATTGAATCAATGCGATCAATGAACCCTCTCAACCGTACTTTTTTCTGCTCCCCATTTACGGTCACTTCTATGGCAGAAACGTATTCACGCTCAAGCGCTTCAATGAAAACAGGTTCTGTTTGTTCTGAAAGGAACTTGATTTCCGACTTGAGAAAACGCTCTGTAAGCTCCATTGCCATTTGATACGACAACAAATTCTTTCCTTTTGTAAATGCTTGCTTATCGTTGTTAAAATGAATCATGAATTGCTTTTCAAGAATCAAAGGATAGCGTTTCAGCATAGCTTCTATATCAAAAGATGTAATGTTATTTGGTACAGGCATATTTTTAATCCCTTCCTTATCAAAGCGGGCAAAAGGCGTATAAAGTTCTTCTAACGTGTCATGAATAAATGTTCCGAAGGTGCTGTGTTCAATTTCTTCTTCAACGGAATCTTCTTCTCCGAAATCCATTACATATCTGAAATAAAAATCGAGTGGACAGGTCAAGTATTTTTTAAGCATGGAAGCCGATGTCGAAGCTGAAAACAAATCATCCAATCTGTTTAAAATTTCTGGAGTCTTAACGATTTCCTTTACCATCAATTCTTTGGGTGTATCCAAAGCGTACATCTTTTTCTTTATCGAAATGTTCTCGTTTATTTGAGCGAGTTCCATTTCCATCTGCATTAAATACCTGCTCGGCTCGTTACTTCCGATCGATTCATCTGCGCTGCAATACGTAACGTACAATTCTTCGCAATGGTGCAGAAGTCGGTAAAAGTGATGTGCAAAAATTCCTTGTTTGTCTCGTGGAGTCGGCATTCCGTTGTACCGCCGTAAATCCATTGGAATCATCGTTTGAATCGGGTTCGTTGGTGGCAAATGCCCTTCATTCATTCCCAAAGCAATGACACGCTTGAAATCCAAACCACGTGTTTCAAGAAGCCCCATAATCTGAAGTCCTTTCAACGGATTTCCGTGGTACGCAATACTTTTCTGCGACCAATGTTGATTGAATAGTAACTTAAAACTCTTGATTTTCATTGGAGGAATTCCTTCAACAACAAGGTTTTCGAATTCGATTAAGGCTTGATCAAAACATTCAAGAACAGCACGTTCGAAAGCAAATTCCGCATCTAAATTTTTATAAATCATTCGATTCAAGCGACGAATCAACTGGGTTGATTTTACCCAATCATCTTCCCAATCCTCCGTCATTCCATCCAAAATTCGCTTGGCATTTTCCCCAATTTGAACCTTAGATGCATTGATAAAAATGCGATTGTAACGCACGATTTCTTCTTCCACATTGAGAAGCGTTTCTTTTTCTTCCTGAGACAAACTCGCTAGAACAAAAGGATGGCTCCATAAATTTTGAAGATCATTGAAATATACCGCCTGTGTTTTGAACCTTCTCTTGTTCTCTTGAATCGAGAAAAGAATTTCAACCCATGTTTTTACCGAAGTATTTCGAATCGGAAGCCCCAAAGTAATATTGGCTTTCCCGACCTGTTTCGGCAAGTTTTTAACGACAGAAGTTATCAAAGTTTCGTCTGCTAAAAGCAACAGGGTTTCGCCAATTTCTTCCTTTGACATGTTCGCTAATAACGTTGATGCGACCTTAACTTGACCTGTATTTTGAGCACATTCAATCAATTCAACTTTTAGTGGTTTTGTTTGAAGTACATCTTGAACAAAGTCCATTTGCTTGTTGTCCAAGTTTGCCGACAATTGCCTCAAGAACAAACCTGCTTCGTGCGATTTCTTGTTCAGGTAAAAAGCATCTGCATCGATTAGAATATGGGCACGTCCATAATTCTCGATTTGTTTAATAATGCTCGTTTCGGAAGGTGAAAGCGCGTTAAACCCTGCAAATAAGTATTGATGGTCTTTGTCTTCTTTGAAAAGTAAATCGATATTTTCTGTTAGGAATTTATAGGCGCGCCCCATATAACACAAACCATTAGCCGTCAGTCGTTTGTCTAGATCGAAATAAAAACCAGGAAGACGGTCCCAGAATTCCATGAATCGGATTTGACTTGGCGTTAGGTTCTCTTCACCGAAACTCCAGTTTTCAATTTCTTTGATATCCGCTAAGTTTCTGAAAATCTGATTCGCGTCGAGCAAGTAACGATCGATTTCGTTGAAGTCGGCGAGAAGCGTGTTTCCCCATGCAATAAATTCATCAAAAGATCTATCTTCTTCGGTTTCCGCGACTTTCAATTGAATTTCAAAAAGCTGAATTAGTGCTCTCGTATTGTCGATTACAACGTGTTCAGAATAGGATTTTACCCACTGATTCATGGTAATCATCGTTGGTGCAAGAACAGGTTTCCCGAATTCCAAATACAAGGCAGACGACAAGTATTTCTTCACCCTTTCGGAAGGCAAAACGATTGTCAAATGCTCCATCGGAATTTTCTCTTCCCGGATATAATGCGCTATTTTTTCTACAAATGTCATTTATACTTTGCGTGTCAAAAAGTTCCAATATGTTGATTTATTCAAGATCGATGTCTTTACATTCGGGTAGAATTCCGTAAACGATTTTGGAATCTTCACATTCTTACGTTTTTCCCAACCGATCATTTTTGGATCCGATTTGTACGCGATTGTTTGATCTTTTCCTACCTCAACAAAATCCATTTGCTGGCGGGTATGTGTTCTCCAGAAGTAAACCTTCTTTTTCAGATTGTTCATCCGAATCCATTTGATTCTTTCTGAAATCATATAGTTTCTCCAAAGATCATTCATGTCATTTCGCAAAGAAGTTGAATTGAAATTGCTTATCAAAGCGTTGCGAATTCCGTTGTCTTGAAAGTAGACACAGTGCGTTTTCTTCAATTCGTATCGGTTGTCATTAAAAAACGAGGGAAGCTTAATTAAAACGAAAGCGTCCTCAAACAATTGAATGTACCGCTCAACGGTTTCGTTGTCCAATCCGCATCTTTCGCCAATATCATTGTATGAAATCGGCTCGCCAACATTGAAGGCCAACAACTGCAGCATTCGCATTAATTTATCGCCTTTGTTGACTCTATCTTTCGCGCCCAATTGTGTATTTATAATCTCGCTGATCATTTCACGAAGTGTGGATTCAGCATTTTCCAAGTCACTTAAAACCGCTGGATAATTTCCATAAATCAATCGCTCTTCAAGTAGCTCGCTCTCTTGGGCCAAGCCAAAATGCGTTGCGGACTCATTGAACGACGGCGCGTAAAAATTGAAAAGCATTCCTTCAATTTCCAAGGCTTCAATTAATTCTTCATCGACGATTGGCCTGTAAGAACAACAAACGACCAAGGTATGTTTGATCTTGCCCATAAGAACATCTTCAATGATATCTCTGAGTTTCGAAAGGTGTTGTGCTTCTCTCAAAACGATAATAGTTTTTGTTAATTGAGCGAGATAACCGTTCGATTCAACATTCTTTCGTTCTTTTTTATCATCACAGTTTAAGGTACAAAAAGAAGTGTTTGATTCGTTTAGGATACTTTCAATTAATGATTGCTTTCCAGTTCCTTTCGGGCCTCGAATTAGAAGTAATTTACTCTCAGCCAGTTTGGCTTTTAAAGAAGGCTTTTGAAGTCTTTCAATCATTCGATGCGTTTTCTCAAAGGTAAGGAATTGAAAGTTTATTCGCTAGATAAGTTTAATTTTTGCGTTTTT
>JBLHVW010000029.1:0-28663 GCA_047628775.1 Salibacteraceae bacterium
GAACTCATTGATTCCAGGAGTCTATTTTGTTCAAGTGACGATGTCTGAAGGGAATCAGTCTACCGTTCGATTCGTAAAGAATTAAATCAAGATAATTTTATTGGTCGTTAACCGTCGTGCAATCGCGTTGAGGAATGAGATTACATATGTTTGACTTGTTCTGCTTATCATGAAGTTCTGTATTATTATAATAATGACCAAAGAAGAATTCAAGGATAAATTAGGGAAACTGCCAATAGTCGAAAAATAGGCAGTAATTGAAGAGGCTGATATTTCATTTTTCGATGCTGACTTATTTAATTTTTTTGTTTTTCAACTAGCGGATTCAAATGATCAGGTTCGGTTCTTTGCTCTATACAATTTGATTGATAAGTTTCAGGAAAAACGAGCTCGGCCAGATATTGAACTTGTAAATCTCATGATAAAGCTTTTGGTGGATGAATCGGCGCCTGTTATTGATCGAGCTGCTTGGGTCTTAAGTATCATGGGAGAAAGCGGATTGAATCAACTAATTGAGAACTCAACTTCAAGAGACTTAGAGTTTAGAAAGATAGTTATTTGGGCAATTGGAAGGAATTCAAATCTAAACCTTAGAAAAGAGCGTGTTATAGAGGTTCTAGTTGATGGGGTGAAAGACGTAGATGAGAAGATTCGGTTTACTTCTTTATGCGCTTTAATGGATGTTAGCCCTCTTCGTAGCTTTGATTTACGCGAGATAAAGGATTATGATTTCAGCGCTATCTATGATTTAGTTAAACCAATAGCAAAGTCTTTTATGGAATCAGGAAATGAAGATTATGTAGATTTAGGAAAGAGGTATTATCAATTGATTGAAAAAGAACAGACAGCGAAAGGTGGAACCGCTAACGACTAATTCTAATATCCGATTGACAAATGCTTAATTCAAAATCAAGACGCCCCAATTCTTTGGAGACTCATGGAATCCAGTTTCGAACCCACTGTTCCAACGGATTTGTTCATCGCGACCTTTCAATGTCCCAGAGTCCAATGCCACTTCTAGATCTAGAATAAATCCAGGCTCTGGATTGAAACTGTAAAAGAGGTTGTTTGGAACAGCTATTTCAACAGCGTATCCATTGTCAGTTAATTGAATGCTATAGTTTGCAGCGTCAATTGTTGTATTGGTTTTCCAATTCCATATGTAAGGGTTTTCACCGCAGTTAATGCCAATGTGTTGATCACTCATGAGAAGAAATTTTCGCTTTTTGCTCGCGTTTGGATTTGTAGAGAATGCTATTTCAATAGCGTCTCCTTCCCAAAGGTTCTCCTTCTTTCCAGCGTTTTGACGCGGAGAAGAATCGGTTACATTAAAAGCGAAATACAATGAGTCTTGCGAATGACGAACAGCAAATTCATATGCGTCTTGAACTTTTGTAAAAGGTTCTTTCCAATCGCTTAAGTTGCCATCAATTTGAATTGGAGTAGTACTTTCTTTCGCGACCAATTCATTTTTTAGTTTGCCAGCAAATGGAATAAGTTCGATGGATTGGATTTCCAATTCACCGCCCGAAAACATTTGAATTAAGAGTTGCTTAATGTTCGTCAGATCAACATCGAAGTCCACGTAAGGGAAGAGATGAAGCGGTATCGTAACCTTATTCCATTCTTTTCCGATCGATTTGTCTGCTAAGAAAGACGTATTGAATCCCAACCAGGCTTGTCCGCCAGAGTAATCTTCAAGGCAGAAGGCCCATGGAATATTTGTAAATGGTTTGCCAGTAGAGCGCAATGTCAATTCTAAAGCCAATGTGTCTGCAACGTAGTCAAGGTCTTTTCCAGACCAGCTGTCCCATCCAAATCCCATTCCAACCCAATCACAATCGCTCCCTCCTTGGTTCCATTTAACGAGAAGGTTTTGAGAATTTACATCTGGTGCAATATTTCCTGAGACACAACTTGAACCGTCTGATGTCCAAAAGTCGGCTAAACTCCCGTCAAAGATCGTCGTTTGCGTAAATCCACGAATATTGTATTCCTCAACGTATTCTCCGTCGTACAAGCCAATTTTCTTGAATGTGTTTCTCTTTGCAGTTACTCCGACTTCATCAATTTGAAGCGTGTCTTGCGCAAGGATGTCAAAAGAGATCAAAGCCAAAAAGAGGATCAGTAGGTTACGGGTTAAGCGCTGCATTTTCAGTAAAGATTATATAGTCTATTTTAGATACGGCAACTCCAGAAGATGGGTCGGCAAGATGTAACATGTTAATTGCATTGATTTTGTCAGGGTTATGAGTTCCGCCTCCAGCGCCATTACCAACAAGGTCGCTGTATTTAACGGAGACTTTTCTCCAGCCTTCCCAATCGATTAAAATCTCAATTGTGAACTGGTCTTCATTTACGGCATTGAAAGTTCCTCCTAAGTCATCGTCTTCATCAAATTGAAAAAGAACACGGCTGTTAGGCAATCCAGGTTGTCCGTAAATCAAAACATTGAAATACAAATTGTCTGCATTGCTTGAAAGGGGAATTGTAGGAGATCCATAGGCAGCAGCATTAAAGTTTACCATTCCAACGAGCCAATCCCAGTCAACGAGTCCTTGCATGTTATAATAAGAACCCAATTGAGCGGCAGAACCGTCCGTTTTAATGTTGAAATCCATGTTTCCTCCAGATTGAATGAATGAAGTCCATCCACCAACCCATCCAGATTCGAAATCTGCAATGACAAATCCAGAATTTGTTTTCGGTTGATCTACTGTAACTGTCGAATACAAAGTGTCTGAATTTCCGGGAAATGTGAGCATTACGTCACATGTCTCAGATTGAAACATAGGGAAATTTGTTGTGCTTCCGTACCATGCAGCGACTGACGCATCAATTATTTTGCCTGTACCAGTGATGATCTTTTCGGCGCCACTCGTTTGACCGGTTATTTTCAATTCCCAATCTGTTATGATACTTATTTCGCTTGTAAAGTAAACCGATTGTCCAGCTGCAAAGTCAACATTTGGCTGACTCGTTGCTAATGTGCTAATGACTTCAAACGTACCATATACGTCTGTAAGGTTTGGTCCGTCAACAGCCTCCAATTCGTTCTTGCGGCAAGAAAATAGAACCAATCCAACTAAAAGTAGTATTCCGTATTTTTTCATTTTTTTTAAAATTTCATTACATAATAAATCGACATCTGACTAAACTGGTAAGGATTGTCGACAACAAACGAGTTTTTATTCCACTCGTACATCGCTGCTAAATACACCTTCTCCGAAAAATCGAATTTTAACCCTCCAGCGATGTTTGATTCAATTCCATCAACACTAAACTCAGTGTAGTTTACAATTGCATCATTTCCATCACGAACTGGCAGTTGATCCGATCCTTTACTTTGGAGTAGGAACACATTTGCCAGAACAGAAAGTTTTTCAATTACTTCAATTTCAAATCCTGTATTCATCGTAAATGATGACAGGTCTACACTCTCAAACGTAAAATCTCCTTCACGCGTTGTTTTTTGAATAGCAATTCCTGTGTGAACGTCTACTTTTTTCTTCCACTTCATCAAATTTGATAGGCTGAAGTGTACGTCAAGGTTAGCATAATTGAATGTTTTGAGGGCAGAAGTACCTTGACCTCTTATTTCGTTTAATAAATAATATTTTGCGCTGGCATCGATTATTTTTGCTGAATCTGAGTAGCTCGCACCAATATATCCACCTCGACGGTTAAATGTTGCAAGTCCGTAAGGCAACGCATTGTTGACCGCAGGATTGTATTGCATAACACCGGCCTGAATTCCATTTGAGAATAGAGTAGGGTCGTTATAAATGTCATACATTGAAATAGGTCTCAAGATTTGATCATTGGTATAACGCTTGAAGAAATTGTTTTGTTGCGAATAATCTATACGTTTTGATTGAGCTCCAAAGCTTCTGAAATCTGCACCGTTGTCCATATAGCCAAGGTCAAACCCAAGGTTCTTCTTTTTAAGGTTTAAGTATGCTCTTGCGTGTAAAAAGTAATCGTTCAATGCGTCTTCCGGAGCTTGACTTAATCCACTTGATGAAATTCCTGACTCACCATCAACTCCGTACTTGAACTTCTTCGCGTCAAATCGAACATCGTAAGTTAAAGTACTCACGTTGTTAGAATACGCATTGCTGTCAATTGCTGTTCCAGCTAAATCAAAAATACTCACATGGTTCAATCCGACTGTCAGATGTTTTCCTTGTGTGATAACCATGTTTCCTCCACCGTAAAGGCGTTCCATAATATCGGCAAAATTCGTTGGGTTCATTCGTGTTATAAATCCGTTGAATTCAATTTCTTTGACAACTTTGGGAAATTGCAATGCAAAATTAACCGAAGCTCCTTGTTGACGCCACGTATTCTCTCGGTAGAATGATTCGTAATTGAATATGTCCTCCTTAATCCCCATGGTTCCAACAGAACTTGTTAAAATATCTGCGTTGTGGTTGTAGAACGTGTAAGGCGTTAACTTGTAATCAAGGTTACCAACTTGGTAACGCAAGACCTTTCCAGCAACTCCACGAACGTACAATTGACGAACGCCGAATGTAACTCCGCCTCCCCAGAATCCACCGAAATCATTTCGGATACGGAACATTCCAAGTATTTCAGTGGTCTTGTTTGGGTTGATTTTAATTCCCAAATCAACCAAAGCGTAACCACCTGTAGACCTAGGTGCAGTCATTGAATCCGATGGATCTGACGTGAAATTTGAGTTAGACATTAGTGACCGTGCGCCACCAACGAATTGAACTTTCTTTCCCTGCTGCCCGTAGGAATTAGAGAGTAAAGTGATAAAAACTGAGAGTAATAAGTACTTCATCTTTAGAAAAATATTTTTAATTCAACCGTTGTTTCTGATCCTTTGTATTGATCCAGTTCAAAACTGTAATCTTGATAAGTCATCCATCGCTGACGCAAATAGAGTCCTACATTTTTTGAGAGTTGTAAATCAAGTCCAATGGCATAGCTTATTCCTTGTTGATTTTTTGGGGCCTGTGTTATCACATCCACTTCAGTATTGTCACCTCCGTAGATTCTGTCGTAACCTAAGTAATTCGAAAGAGAAATTCTAGGGGCCAATTCATAATAGAACTCCAACTGGTGATTGTAGCTTTGTAAATAGGACTCTTTTGAGAATTTCGGTAACACCGAGAAATCGCGCTGAACCGTATGGAAACCACCCAAATAAAAGAGCATTACTTTACGGTTAAATACTTTAAAATAAGTTTTGTAGCTTACTTCAATTGAATTAAATCCTTTAGCCGAAACTGAATCTGTAATGTTCATTGATTCGTAAACGCCTCGGTAAATTTTATTTAAGTTTCCGTAAGGTCCAACATCAGTAGGGAATCCCCATCTCCAAAAACGGGACAATGCAAGATTGTTTGCCGGGTGACCATACGTGATTCGACTTGAGCGTGCTTCAATTTCACTTGCCATGCTATAACCCAATGTCACTTTATGTCGTTTGAATTTTAAGTCGGTGTTTAAGATCAATGCACGACGGTTATTCGTCATTTGTCCAATTGTAATCAAAGAACTTGCGAACGGAAACAATAGGGGAGCTTGTCCTCCTTCAAGTGGATCGACCAATTGCTCAGGAGCGTATTCTTCAATGGATGTATTCCAGAATATACCGTTGTTATTAATAACATTAGGACTCACTTGGAAATAACGTACTTCAATAGGGAAGAAGGTTAACTCTTTACCGAAATTCAATTTGACGTCTACTGCTTCACCCCATTTGCTTTCGCTTGTTGGTGAGAAATAATTTCCAGCACCAATTTCACCTGAAAGTTTTATGTTTTTTGCGAGGTTAACTTGGAATTCTGAAGTGATCATATTGAACCCTATCAGTTCTTTTGCGAGACTGTCTGAGTATGTTTTGCTTCTGATTCCGTTAATACTCACAGAATTATTTCCGAACATTTTTGCTATTCGACCTCCAGTCATGTTATTTGGAGTTGGAGTTGCTCCACCATTCAATTGCGATTTACCTTGCATGAAATTGAAGGAGAATCCATGCGGCAAGTCAGAACCTTCGAAAATGAATCCATGAAATGCTTGTTGTCCCCATCGCTCATCTTGTGATAGCGATCCGTTTTCATAAAACGTTTCATAGCGTTCAAAGGTTTTGCGGGTATTTGGATCCCATGGATTTCGCTCGAAAAGACTGAATCTATTGTATCCCGTATTTGCTGCGAATGTCATCGGACTTAATTTGTACCAATGAATTCCTCCCGTTTTCACACCAAAAGTTCCATACTTCGTTGAGTGGCTTCCAGCGAGATTGACTCCTAATAATAAACCTTGAACATAATCTTCTTCCGACCCTGTCATTGGCGTCCAGATATACAAGTCTGTTGAAAACATTGTATTCTTTGTCGGAACAACTGTAATTGTTGTGCTTAATTGAGGAAGGTTACTATCATCTCCTAGGAAAACTCTATTGTTAATTTCACCCATTTCAGGATATTGCGTCTTCATCGAAGAGTACGCTCCTAAAAATCGATAATATCCAGAAACGGATATGTTTTTTAGCCCAGGTTCATACTTCTTAGGGAATAAACCACCGGAATTTGGTTTAAAAATGCTGGAGTCCTGTTTTGATTGGCCGTAAGCTTGACCAATCGAGCAACTGGCAAACAGTAACAGACAATATGTGATTTTACTAATATTCATCCAATTGTTCTAATTCTTGAGTTTTCAAACGAATTCTACTATTTTCTAATTCAGGGCTGTTTTGAACATAAAATGGAATATTCATGTAGGCCATTTTTTGATCGTCATCGATAAATACAAAAAGACGATAACGCCCTTCTGTTAAAGGAGATTTTAATTTGATAGAAGGTGATTTTCCATTCGTTACTTTACCAGTAATCAATGGAGGTTTTCCTTCGGAGTCTCCACCTGTTTTTAGATCTGTGCTTTCAGGATACAGCTCCCAAGAATAATTGAGTTTATCATTGTCCTTATCTCCAACAAATACTGTTACTTCGTTCTTGGAACCAGCGTCAGTGATAATGTTTAGTAGTTGAGCGTTTCCATTGAATAAAACCGAGTCAATTGCCGGTGCACGATTTTCAGGGTAACTACCCGACCAGCAGTATTGAAGTTCATCAAGAGCCGCTGTTGGCATTCCATCTTCACTGAAGAGTCCGTACCAAGTAGAAGTGTATTCCTGTTTTTGTCCCCAGAGGAAGCAGAAAGAGCCGATACATTGTTCTTTTTGTGAGCCAATATATTTCGTGAATCGTTCTAAGTACGATGCCGATTTTTCAGTGCTGCTTTGCTCGACGGATGAATTCCACATTGTTTTTGTGCACTCCCAGTGACCCGTTGGTCCCCATTCAGTAATCATATACGGACCGCTAAATCCTCCGTCTTCAATTACATCTTTAACTACGTTGATCCCAGCATAAGTATTGATTCCGTAGATATCAATTTCAGGTAATTCATCCATTACGAACTTTAATTTCTCAGCATTCGTTCCTGCTGTCACCGTTGATGTCGGATGATTTGGATCTTCTTCATGAACCATTTTTGCTATATCGTTGACGGCGCTCCAAACTTTCGTGTTCGAATAATTCAATTCATATTCATTTCCAATGCCCCATACTAATAGTGCAGGGTGGTCTTTAAATCGTTTAATGTCTTTCCTGAAATTTTCTAATTGTGCCTTGACAGCCGCCTCATTGTTGTAATCAAAACCGTGGCGTTCATGTTGCACCCACAGTCCCATCATTACTTTTAATCCTTTAGCGTGCGCATCATCCAATATTTGAAGTCCGTTTTCTGTTCCCCAAGTTCGAATTGTATTTCCACCTGCTTTTACAAGAATATCTAAATGATGAATTCCACCCGCACCATTAATATAAAACGGTTTTCCATCAACAGTCAATGACCATGCTCCGTCATTTTTAACGACTTCAACTTTGCTGACTTGTGCATAGGTGGAATACATTAAGAGTAAGGCAAATAGTGGCAGTAAAGACCTGATTCCTAATTGATATGATGTTAGTTTCATTTGAGCAACCATGTTATGGTATTTTATACAATAATACAATTTTTATCTTAACTCTCTAATTAACAAGAAAGATAAGCGAAAACAATCAGGTACTAAATTATTGTTTTTCTCTATGTATCATAAGTTGCAATCGCTAGTGAGCCATTTCAAACGTGGTATTTTTCATGAGCATTCCACATTTTAGTTATGGTATCTTGTACAATAACAAAAATTAATTATATCTTTCCCATCAGAAGGTGCAATTTGATACCAACTCAATTTGTGATTTCTGCACTAAAGAAAACGATTACTAAAATATTCAAATCACGCTTATGAATAATCAATTTGAATTTATTGACTACCTCGTTTTTGCATTGTATGCATGTTTAATATTGGGGATAGGTTTGTGGGTTTCTCGCACAAAAAAAGGAGAAGTTAAAAGTGCTGAAGATTATTTTTTGGCGAGTAAATCATTGCCTTGGTGGGCAGTAGGAGCTTCTTTAATAGCTGCTAATATTTCCGCCGAGCAATTTATTGGAATGTCAGGCTCGGGTTATAAAGTTGGGCTTGCTATAGCTTCCTATGAGTGGATGGCAGCATTAACACTTCTGATTGTCGGAAAATATTTTCTACCCATTTTCATTGAAAAAGGACTGTACACGATTCCAGAATTTGTTGCAAAACGATTTTCAGAGAAGTTAAAAACGATCCTTGCAGTCTTTTGGATTTCGCTTTACGTATTTGTTAATATTGCATCGGTTTTATACTTAGGTTCTTTGGCTCTTGAAACAATCATGGGGATCCCAATGATTTATGGTGTTATTGGTCTTTCCCTTTTTGCGGCTTCGTATTCATTGTATGGTGGTTTGTCTGCAGTTGCTTGGACGGATGTTGTTCAAGTTGTTTTCTTGGTCTTTGGAGGATTACTTACGACATACCTTGCACTTAATGCAGTTTCAGGTGGAGAAGGTGTTTTTGCTGGGTTAACCAAAATTTACCACGAAGCTCCAGACCGATTTGTGATGATTCTAGATGAATCGAATCCTGAATATTCAAACCTACCGGGAATTGCGGTGTTAGTAGGTGGGATGTGGGTTGCCAATTTATATTACTGGGGATTCAATCAGTATATCATCCAACGAACATTGGCAGCGAAATCATTGAAGGAGTCTCAAAAAGGGATTATGCTCGCCGCCGGACTTAAATTAATTATTCCATTGATTGTTGTGATCCCTGGGATAGCAGCCTACGTTATGACGCATGATCCAGAGGTAATGAGTAGCCTTGGAGAAGTTGGTCAACAGAATATTCCAACAATTGATAGTCCGGATAAATCATATCCTTGGTTGTTGCAAATCCTTCCAGTAGGTCTAAAAGGATTGGCTTTTGCTGCTCTTACTGCTGCAATTGTATCGTCTCTGGCCTCCATGTTGAATTCAACTTCGACCATTTTTACAATGGATATTTACAAGCCGTATTTCAATAAAAATGCGAGCGACAAAGAACTTGTTCGAATAGGACGATTGAGTGCGGCTGGTGCATTAATATTAGGAGCAATCATTGCTCCTCTATTAGGCGGTATTGATCAGGCATTCCAGTTTATTCAGGAATATACTGGGGTAGTCAGTCCAGGGATTTTAGCTGTGTTTATGCTTGGTTTATTCTGGAAAAAGGCAACGAGTCGAGCGGCAATTGTTGGGGTATTGAGCTCTATTCCAATAGCGATGTACTTTAAAATTGGACCAAAAGGTTGGATTGATGGCGCGGTGTTCATCGATTTGCCATTCTTACATCAAATGGGAATAACAACGCTTCTTACAATGGCAGTGATTGCTATCGTGAGTCTCCTTCAAAACAAAGGTGCTGATGATGAAAAAGGAATCGAAATTAATTCTGCCACCTTTAAGACGTCTCGCGGATTTAACATTGGAGCATTTGCAATAATACTATGCCTAGTTGCACTTTACGCACTTTTCTGGAAATAAACACAGTACAATAGAAAAAAAACAAATGAGAAAATTAATTAAACAGTTCCCGAACCAATTATTAGAAAGTGTTGAGATCTCAAAGGGCTACTCAATTAGCATTCCTAGCGAAATAAAGAATGTCGTAGTTTGTGGCCTTGGCGGATCTGGAATTGGAGGAGAGATTATTAAACAATGGGTGCGATTGGATGGAAATTTTCCAGTTGAAACGTGTCATAATTATACCCTTCCTGGATACGTGAATAAGGATTCACTAGTTATTGTATGTTCCTATTCTGGAAATACGGAAGAGACGCTTTCTGCACTTCAAGATGCTTTGGACAGGGATGCCAATATTATAGGTGTTAGCAGTGGAGGAACTTTGGAAGATGTTCTTCGCGAAAACAGCAAACACTGTATTAAAATTCCTGGAGGGTTGCCTCCTCGTTCTGCATTGGCCTATTCGTTGGTTCAACTTGTGGAAATCTTTGAACAATGCAATTTGGTATCCACTTCTCTTAAGGCAGAGGTTGTAAAATCGATCCATTTATTGCAGTATGAACAAGCTGAAATTGAATCTTTAGCAGCTGAATTACTGAAAAGGAGTAAGTCAAAACAAGTTTTATTTTATAGCGAAGAATCTTTTCGTCCAACCTTGTTACGTGCTTGTCAACAGATAAATGAAAACAGTAAAGCCCTTAGTTTTTTTAATGTCGTTCCTGAAATGAACCACAATGAAATCGTTGGATGGGCCTCAGAACCAAAGGATTTATTTGTAATGTTCATTCGAAGTGATCTTGAAAATGAAGCAAATAAAAAGCGTTTGGATATAACGAATAAGATCATTGAGAAGCAAACTGATTCAATGACAAGCGTTGATGCAATTGGGGTAGGATTAGTTCAGCAAACACTCTATTTAATTCATCTTCTGGATTGGTTTTCATTGCTAAAGGCAGAGGAAAAAGGAGTGGATGTTACGGAAGTTAAAATAATAGATTTTTTGAAGTCAGAATTAGCAAAAAATTAGATCTTAGACAAAAACAATTTGAAATGGAAATAGCAATTATAGCGCATGATGGTAAAAAAGCCGAAATGGTGCAATTCTTAAATGAGCAAAAAGAGGTCTTAAAAAACAATAACATTTCTTTAGTCTCAACAGGTAACACCGGAATGAAAGCTGAAAAAGCAGGTTTCGATGTAATTAAATTTAAGTCTGGACCTTTAGGAGGTGATGCGCAAATTGCAGCACGCGCAGTAGAAGGAAAATGCGATATGGTTATCTTCTTTCGTGATCCACTGGAGAAGCATCCTCACGAACCCGACATCTTTATGTTAATGCGAATTTGTGATGTATACGATGTTCCACTTGCTACAAATCCAGCAACTGCAACAATGCTTTTTGAAAGTTTGGCGAAGCGTTAAACTCTTCCTTTATTGTTTTAAACATTAGAATTTAGTCCCGTCTGCCCTAAGGGTAGGGTTTTAATAAATCCATAAGATCGATTTTGTTGTATCCTTAATATCAAATAGATAAATTTTGTATCAGGGAGACTCAAGAAATGTGACATGATCCGTGAAAAGGCCAACGATACTTTGTTTCTATATTGTTACTAAAAAAAAGAAAAGCCTTGCAATCTAATGATTACAAGGCTTTTTCTGTTGTCCCACCAAGGCTCGAACTTGGACTCTTCTGTACCAAAAACAGACGTGTTGCCAGTTACACCATGGGACAATTTTTTAACGGTTCGAAAATTAACTAATAACCCGTTGCGGGGGCAAATCTACTAACAAAATTTCAATCGTCAAACAATATATTTAAAAAAATCATGAGTCGCTAAAAAACAGCTCATTATGTGATTTTGTCAACTTTTCACTTTTCTTAGCGAAATTGCTCGTGATATATTTTTAAATTCGCAGTTGCTTTAACTGAAACAAAAGGTTCTTCAAAAGAACCAAGTCTAATTTAACTGACAAAGAATGAACTACAAGAAAATTAATAATTACCTAGGCTGGTTGGTATTTCTGATCGCTACAACGGTGTACTTTATTACCATTGAAGACACAGTAAGTTTGTGGGATTGTGGTGAGTATATTACAGCAGCATATAAACTTGAAGTTGGTCACCCTCCAGGCGCACCGCTTTTTATGGTACTAGGAAGGTTGTCTTCGTTCTTTGCAGATCCTGAAAATGTAGCTGTTTGGATCAATAGATTATCGGCGGTTTCGAGTTCAGCGACCATTCTTTTTATGTATTGGTCTATCACATTGCTTGTCAAAAAGATTTCTTTACGAGACAAAAAAGAATTAACACCAGGCGATAAAGTTGCTATCCTAGGCAGTGGACTCGTCGGCGCATTAGCCTATACATTCTCAGATTCATTCTGGTTTTCAGCCGTTGAGGGTGAGGTATATGCAATGTCATCTCTGTTTACAGCTTTAATCTTTTGGGCAATTCTCAAGTGGGATGAAGAAATGATGGAGATCAAAAACGGTAAGCTAAACCCTACTGGATTCTCTCCCGATCGTTGGCTTCTTTTTATCATGTTTACCCTTGGATTGGCTATTGGGGTCCACCTATTGGGTATTCTTGTTGTTCCTGCAATCTCCTTTATTATCTACTTCAGATACAGCGATAAGGTTGATGTGAAAGGAATTTTCCTAGTTGGAATTCTAGCCCTGATTGTACTCGTATTTATTCAAGAAGGTGTGATACCAGGGTCGATCGCCCTTGCTTCTAGTTTCGAAATTGGATTTGTTACAACACTTGGGTTGCCGTTCTATTCAGGGACAATTTTCTTCTTCGCAGGAATTATAATTTTATTCGTTTTCTTACTAAGATATTCAAGAAGAAAGCAAAACAGAATAGTTTATTCATCGGTTATGGGATTGGTGTTGTTGATGATTGGATACGGTTCATTTGCAGTGATTGTAATTCGTTCGAATGCGAACACACCATTGGATGAAAATGATCCTGAGAACTTGGTGACATTTCACTCGTACTTAAAACGCGATCAATATGGATCCGCTCCTTTGTTGTTTGGTAACGCATGGAACTCCAAAGAAAATGGGGGGAAATGGGACCTCCGTGGAGACAAGAAAACCTGGGTTGCTCACAGTGACGACAACTTATGGGATGATCAATCACCGATTCACCTAAGAAGATTTGTTGTGTCCAAAGATGGAGCTGTTATCAAAGCTTTTAAAGAGGAAAAACTGGCAGTTGAATATGCCAAAAAGAAAGGTGCTATTGTTGAAGAGACTTATTTTGAGTCCAATGCGAGTAATAGGGAGAATGCAATTGCTACCTATTCTCAGACAATGTTCTTTCCAAGGATGTACTGGACGCAAGACCAAGCACGGGTCGATTCTTATAAGGAGTGGTCAGGCTACAATCCTAACGATGAACTCGCCAAAGAAATTATAGCAGACGCCAACGCTTTAGGGATAGATTATGCAGATCACCCTCAAGTTGGAAAGGATCAAAACCGTCTGCCGACAGCAGGAGAAAATTTCAGTTTCTTCTTTAAATATCAAGTAAATTGGATGTATACCCGTTATTTCTTATGGAATTTTGCTGGTCGGCAAAATGACATTCAAGGAAGTAGGGGTGGGGCCATGCGTGGCAACTGGAAATCAGGATTTAGCATGGTCGATGACGATCGTTTAGGCGATCAAAACGCAGCACCATATTTCACGAAAGAAAACCCTGCAAATAATTCATTCTTCTTCTTACCGTTGATTTTAGGACTGATAGGACTGTTCTTTCATTTCTACCGAGCTCCGAAAGACGCCTTTGTGGTGTTCCTCGCGTTCCTGTTCACAGGTGTCGCAATTGTTGTTTACTTGAATCAAAAAACACTAGAACCAAGAGAGCGTGATTATGCCTTCGCAGGATCTTTCTATTTCTTTACAATGTGGATTGGAATAGGAGTTTATGCACTTTATGATGCGTTCAAATCCTTTGGTTCGAAAGAATTTACAAAAATGGGGATTATTGGTGGAGCAGGATTAGTCCTGTTCGCGATAATGGATTCAGGAGGCGCCTTAGTTGGAATGCCTTCAACTGTTTCATGGTTGATTATTTTTGGACTTGGAGCTGCCGTCATCGCGGCAATGATTGGTTTACGATCCGTTCTTAAGGAGCATACCCAAGGAGCATCCGTCGCCATTCTATTGACACTTTCCGTTCCATTAATAATGGCCGTTCAAGGTTGGGATGATCACGACAGAAGTTTAAAAACATCTGCACATGATTTGGCCTACAACTATCTAAGCTCGTGTGAAAACAACGGGATCTTGTTTACAAATGGGGATAACGATACCTTCCCACTTTGGTATATGCAAGAAGTTGAGGGTAAGTTTACGAGCATAAGAGTTTGTAATTTATCATTAATGCAAACGGATTGGTATACGGATCAAATGAAAATGAAAGCTTATGAATCTGAAGCTTTACCGATCAAATTCCGTGAAGATCAAATTTTGATGAATGCAGGTGGAACAGATCAGGTATTGTTCACCGATGTATTCAATTTGTTGTACAACGGAGCCAAAGGAGACGTTGTGGAAAGAATCGTTAGAATGAGAGCGAAGCAAAATCCAGCAGCGACAAGAGTAGCAGCTGAGAAAATGGCAGCTAACGCTCCTGCTTTGTTAAGCGGATTAACTTCTAAAGATCCAAGTAACACACGAATTCGTCAAGTCATTCAATTGATAGGGAAGCCTGTTGGAGAGGATGTGGGCGGTTCGGCTTATACTAAATTGACTGCGGGCTACGAAATTTTTGATGCTATTAAAAATGGACTTGTCACAATGCCCGACGAAAATAGAATCAGAGAATTCCAAAAAATGCTTTTTGAATTCGAAGATGGATGGGATGTTACAAACTTGGAAGATGCTATGGCATTCGTTAGAAATGACGATAACATGGTAAGATTCAATACTCAAACGTTGAGAGTTTTCCCTAGTTCAGAGTTTGTATACCCAGTGAACAAAGAGAATTTATTGAAATCTAAGGTTGTTACTAAAGATCAGTTGAGCCAATGTGTAGAAGAAATTCGTTTCAAATTCGACGCTGGAGGTTTGACAAGAGAGCAGGTAATGATGCTGGATATTATTGCAAACAATCATTGGGAACGTCCGATTTACTTCTCGTCTCCAAGAGCTTCGAAAGTTGGTGATGCGCTTTACAAAGGATTGGATGGTTCTGGTAGAAACGGTTACGTTAAGCAAAACGGTATGGCATTCGAATTGACTCCAGTCGTTACAGAAGGAACAATCATCAATCGTGAGAAAATGTACAATAATATGATGAAGAACTACCACTACGGGGAAATGAATAACCCTGATGTTCTTACGGACTATTATACAAGAAGACACACGGTTCAATACAGAAGTCATTTCCTTAGACTGGGAAGAGACTATGCTGTTGCTGCTGCTAATGCAGATAGATATACAAGTTCTGGTAATGATTCTATTCTTCGCCCTGGTCAACTTTCAGACGCTCAAAAGGCTGATTATAGAAAACGTGCTATTGCCTTAATCAAGAAATCATTGGAAGTAATGCCAGCTGAGTTCATTATTGATTATGGTGAGCCAAATGTTACCGGTTATTTACCTTACCAAGATCAGGTTACAGGACAAAGATTCCCTTCATACTCTGACGGTGTGTTGCACGAATACGTTGAGGTATTGCTACTTTCTGGAGATAAAAAAGAGGCGGCTCGTTTAGGAGATGTAGTTTGTGATCAATTGGAGTCAATTATTAACTACTACGATAAAGCGAATGTTGCAATTACTTCTCATACCGAGCATAACATGAAGGATATGTATTCAGCGATAGAAGCTTACTTTAAAATGTATAGTGCTGTGAATGACTCTAAATATGGAGATCCAAATGGTAAATTAGCGAAGCGTATCAATGCTAAATTACAAGAAGTCTTCAATACAATTAGACCTTCAATGCTTACAAAAATTGAAGCATTGGCGAATGATAGAGGAGAAGTTGTTAATCGTGGGGCGCTTGCAGGGCCAACTGCGAATAAATTATTCACCATCGAAGATCAATTCAATGCAATTGGATATAGCAATGATTATTTGAAAGCACCTGAAAAAACTGCTCCTCAGCGACGAGGAACCCCTTCAGGAGGAAGTCAAGTACCAGCACCCTTTCCTGGTCAAAAATAAATGATTAAATATTTTAAAACCCCAAATACCCTCAAGTGGATTTTTCACAGAAGGGTTTGGGGTTTTTCTTCATCCAATAAAGTGTATTTAACTTTTGACGATGGCCCCACTTCTGATCTAACTCCTTGGATTCTCGATTTTCTTGATTCACATAGCATCAAAGCCACGTTTTTTTGTGTTGGAGCAAATGTCAAAAAACATCAGGACTTACTATCAACGATTATCGATAAAGGACATGCCGTTGGAAACCACACAATGCGCCATGAAAAAGGAACAGAAGTTTCTGAACAAGATTATTTAAAGTCAATTGAAGAGGCGAACACTCTGATTCATTCTAATTTATTTCGACCGCCTTACGGTCGGTTGCCAATGTCTTATTCGAAGAGCGTTAGATCGAAATATAAAATTATTATGTGGTCGTGGCTGTCGTATGATTACGATTGCAATGTGCCAATTGAATTAATACTTAAAAAGGCACAAAAAATTAAAGGGGGAGATATTCTAGTCGTTCATGATAATATTAAATCACAAAAACGGTTGAAAGATCTATTGCCTGAATTGGTAGCGATTATTAAATTAAAGGGACTCGAGTTCGATATTATTTCCGCTTAAAAACAGGAACGGTAGAGCAGGGTTCTCCATACATGATACTTTTCACAACAGGTTGAAGGTGTCGAACCAATTCAACCATGGCATATTCAGGAGTTGCAATATCAGCACAGCCCTTAATAATAACCCGTCCTTCTTTGAATTTCTCCAAATCATCCTCTTTGATGCGAGCAAGAATAAGGTTTTTTTCTAAATCGTTCTTGCTACCAACAATATAATCAGATCCAATTTGTTCCAATTGAGATCCAATCAACATGTAGGCCCAAGTAGGAACAATTGCATCCGCTGAACAATGAATGTAAACGGCTTTGTTTTCGAATTTAGACCAATCATTTTCCTTGATCCAAATACGGAAGTCTTTTTCCTTTAAAACAAGCCCCTGCCATAATTGATCAGTGATATCAATTCCCTCAATCGCTACGTTTGGTTTATAATTACCTAAGTCAATCGAAATTAACCCACTATTCACGACTTTGTTTACAATTTCATTCATATAACAAAGATAGGCATTTGGGGCGTTCGTTCCTCACTTATGGATGTTGGGTCGATCGTAAACTCCCTTTTGGATAGTAGAATTTAGATTGTTAAGTTCTGAATAGTATTCCGTCTAAATATCAATAAGTCCGAAGGACGATCCAAAAGCGAAGCGATCCAACATCCAAAAGACGCAGCCGCTCCGGAAAATCTGCCACTCTGTCACACTTCCAACAAAGGCATAACATTTGACAAATACAATCTCGTGAAAAGAAACAATCATCAATTCGGTTCGACAAGTGAAGCAATCATTTATCCAGTGTTATTACTGGTTGCAATGTGGCTTGTTTACTGGGCGGATCATTTATTTCCTTTCATTCATTTTTACCAATATGGAGTGATGCCCGGCGAGGTGTCAACCGTTCCGGGAATATTTTTCATGCCCTTGATTCATGCGCATGAAGGTTTCGAACATATTCTGAATAATTCACTTCCGACAGCAATTTTATTGGGTGCAATAATTTATTATTATCAGAAAATCGCATGGAAGGTGTTCGTGATCTCTTGGCTAGCCACTGGGATTGGAGTTTGGTTGTTTGCCGCAAATAATAATAGCTATCATATCGGGATGAGTGGGGTTATTTATGCAATGGTAGGATTCTTGTTTGTCTCAGGAGTCGTGCGTAAATACCTTCCGCTTCAAGCGATTTCTCTGTTCGTTGTCTTTATTTATGGTTCGCTATTGTGGGGCGTTTTCCCAACCGATCCCCAGATTTCTTGGGAAGGCCACCTGTCAGGTTTGGTCGTAGGAGTTTCTTTGGCAATCATTTATAGAAAGCAAGGTCCACAGTCGCCAAAATACATGTATGAGATTGAAAAGGAATTGGGAATAGAACCGCCTGATCTCGAGGGGATTTGGAGAGAGAAAGTTGCGCAGGAACGACAACGACAAGAGCAGATTAAAGAAATGAAAAAGGGGGTAGCAGAACAAATTGAAGAGCAACGCCGGCAACAACAAGAACAATTTAACCTTCAACAGCAACAGCGTCAATCACCTGATCCGCTGCGAGTAATCTACCATTATAAAGAACCTAAGAAGAAACCTTCGGACGATACTGATCAAGGACAATAGCCGTTCCCATGAAGGTTTCTGCCCAAGAATCTGAATTGAATTCCAAACAAATGTATTCGCCAGTGCGCAATTCGATGCGGTGCTCAGTGAAATAATGTACCAAATCTGAGAGGCCAAAATTGTGGCCAATAATTAAGAGTTCTTTGTTCGAATCAGAATTCCAGATTTTTTGAAGAATGTCCTGTTTTGAAGCCAAGTACAAATCAACGTGATAACTCGGTTTTGGATGTATCGCTTGCAAAATAATATCTGAAGTTTGACGTGTTCGCTGAGCATCACTGCACCATATCTCATCTATAGAAGTTAGGGACTCAAAATAATTCCTCAACATGGAGGCTTGCTTAATTCCACGCGGTTGCAGCCTGCGATCAATATCATGTCCAGAAGGAGAGGAATACTCAGTTTTTGCATGTCTTAAAATGTGGAGTTTCATAGTTCTGAATTCATTCAATCACCAAATTTCACAATTTCTTGATGATTTCCAACCTTTAGCCAATGTAGGTCGTTATATCACTAGAAAGTTAATTCGGAAGATGAGGAGAGAAGTGACGTAAATTATGTAAATTACATAAAATATTGAAAATAAGACCGTTAAAAAATCGAATGGACATCACACCAGAAATAATAAAATCCTGTAATAGTGATGACCGAAAAACGATCAATCTCATGTATGAGTATTGTTTCACAATGCTTATGCCCGTATGCTTCAGATACAATAAGAATGAAGAAGATGCGCGTGCAGCATACAACAACGGTTTCCTCAAAATTCTTAATGGCTTAAAAAAGGTTGATGAAGGAATTAATTTCAACGCCTGGGCTAAACGAATCATGGTGAACTCCTTGATTGACGAGTACAGAAAGAATAAGAAATACAACACACAAATAACCAAAAGCGACAACGAGAGAGAACTTGATTTTCACTCAAAAGGACACAATAATGACGCTGAAAGTAATTTGGGTTATGAAAATATAATGATGCTCGTAAAAGAGCTACCTGGAACTACTGCTAAAGTTTTCAACTTGTATGTAATTGAAGGGTATTCTCATAGGGAGATTGGTGAATTACTCGAAATGTCTGAAGGGACATCAAAGTGGCACTTGTCCACAGCGAGAAAATCACTTAGAGAGAAATTAGAACGATTGGAGAATCAGAATCAGCGAATGGTGATATGAAATGGACAGATAAAGATATAGACAAATTGTATTCGGATAGTTCCGGACGTCTTGCTTTTGAGTACAATGAAGGCTATTGGAATGAATTTGAAGCACAAGATGTCGATGGGGCCAAAGCGCCTTTGTCAGATGCTGCAATTGACACTATGTATGCTGCAACTTCAGCTGGTCTTGCTTTTGATTACAAGAATGATTATTGGAATGAACTCAATGCATCCCTTCCAAATAGAGCAGGTTCAGATTCACCAAAACCAGCTTTAACAGATGTTGAGATTGATGCAATGTACGCTGCAAGTGCTGCAGGATTGTCTTTCGATTATAATAGCGCTTATTGGAATGAATTCAACACGTCGCTTTCAGAAGTAACGCCCACAGATGCGCCGAAATCAGCTTTAACTGATATTGAAATTGATGCGATGTACGCGGCAAGTGCAGCAGGATTGACATTTGATTATAAAGACTCTTATTGGAAAGGTTTCAATGCGTCGTTCCCGGCAGATGCTGTTTTATCAGATAGCGGAATTGACGACTTATATCAAGAAAGCGCAGGTGATCTTGCTTTTGAATATAAGCCTTCGTATTGGGAAGAATTCAAAGGAAGAATCCGCAGACAACGTAGACCAGACTTCCTTTGGTTCGTAACTGCATATTCATTTGTAGGTGTGCTTGGAGTTATGGCGTTCATGAACGCAAATTCAGTTACCGACTATAAAACAGTAACGGCAGATTCAAATAAAATTGAAACGCGTAATAATAAGACTCCAAAATCTCAATTGAAAGTTGAGAATCAAACCAAATCAGGATCTTCTGTAAATTCAGGACAGAGTTCACCGGCGAATTCTGGAGGTAATGAAACCGGGGTATTGAGTCCGTCTAGCACAACTTTAATGTCTGTAAGTCAATATGTTGATCCAAATGTTCTGACGGACATTCCTGTTATTCAAACCCCTCTTGAAGTTCCAGCTTTAGCCCAAACATTAATTTCGCCAACAACTGCGCCAAACAATGCGATTCTAATTGGTCAAGACCCAGATACACTTCCAATAGATCCGAATACTAGCGCACCTTCATCAAACGGAACTCCGAGAAATGTCAATTTAGTCGAGACCTTAGAAAACACTGCCAATCCTGCTGGTCTTAATGGAAGCGAACCAAACGATCCTAAGTATGTTATTTTGTCTCAACCTTTATCGGTAGATCAATTAGAAACTGCAGAAACGACTGTTGAAACAGAAGAAGAATTTAGACTTCCTTACAGTTCTCAAAATCCTTTAGACCTTTCTTTGTCATTACAGGTGCCTTTACCAGGTTCTCCGCTAATGTTTAACAGAGGAGCATTTGCAGTGGCTTATGTACAAGGAATGGGTGGATTGTCCCAATCATTGGTTATTCCATCAGATAAAATTTCAAATTCATTTGGAGTCGGTATTGGAATGGAAGTGCACAAAGGGAACTTTACATTTAACTTCGGCGTGAATGCTCTTGTTGAGAACCATGACGACCTTGTCTTAAACAGAACGGCTAAGGTGTATGGATTTGGATCGGATGTCTACCAATTCAAAATTGATTACAAGCAGATGTATACACTCGAAGCAATGATTGGAGTTGGCTACAACTTAGGAAGACATCGAATTGACTTAGGTGTACGTCCTTCATTTGTTATGAGTTCTAGAGTTCATATTGAAGAAATTGGATCATCAACAACGGAGTTCGCCTCTGATAATGATTACAACGAAGCAAGAGACTTGTTTGGATTCATGGACGGGCTTCACAGGTTCGGAATTAAACCAACCATTGGGTATATGCTCAAAGTTTCACCGTCAATTAGTTTGGGTGGGAATATAGGAGTTGAATTAATGCCATCAATAAACGAAGGTTTCATTAATGGAGTGAATAACACGCTTCCTATTGATGGTCAATTATATATTAGAAAAACATTGACTTTTAGAAAGAAATGAGAAAAGTAAATACATATTTTTTGCTTTGTGCTGTTGGGATGTTATCTCTTGGGTCTTGTACTAAAGAGGTGATTAATTTACCAGAAGCAAATGACCCTGTCTTTACATTGAATGGGACCATGGCAGGAATCGAATTTGATTTAATTGCAGGTGATGATAACGCATTTATGCATACTGGCACCGAGATGATCAATGGAGTTAATCTCTTTTTAGGGGAGCTTAGTAACGGTGATTTTTCATTGGAACTAGGCATCTTTGATGGATTGGTTGATAAACCTGGCCACATTACAGTAGATGAAATCAAGAATATCACTCCAACATTTGCAAGTCATAGTTCTGAACCATTGCTCGTTTTATCAAAGACAAAGCTTGGAGGAAACCAAGTCATTAAGTCTGTTGATTGGTACATCAACAATACATTTGCTGGTTCTGGTGATGTTGAAATTAGACAGCCTGGAAAATACGCTGTTTGTGCTTTCATCACGTTCATGAATGATGATACAAATCAATTGTGTGAAGATATTATTGTTGGATACGAGCGAAGTGCAAACTTTTCTATTCAATATGATTTTGAAGCAGGACAGCAAGGAGGACAGCAAGGAGGATTTATTAATGCAAGTATTTCTGCCGTAGACGCTACTGTTCAAAGTGTTGAATGGTTTGTTGATGATGTCCCAGAGTATACGAGTCAATCGATAGGACATCAGTTAAGTCCTGAATCTACTCGGTTGAAGGCAATTGTTCATTTTGACAATGGTACTGTTCGTGAAAAGACAGTTATTATTGACGGAGAAAATAATGTTTACTCATCGAAAAGTTTCTCTATCATGGAAATGTCTTCGACGTATGAAGGTCCAAATCAAGATTTTAATATCCGATTGACGATCAATTCGGATGGCAAGACCTATTTGTCTGAATATGCGAATAATAAAAATTCGTCTTTGGCAATCACCGGAGTAGAATTTTATGGTAAGAACGCGGAAGGAAATGATGTTTATAAAGTTTCAGGTGTAGTTAATGCCGTTGTAATGGAGGTAGTTACCGAAAAGATGGTTGCTGTAACATTTGCAACTGTATTTGGGGTAGAGATCAATTAGTCTCAAATGAATCATTAGCTTCGTATTAAAATTAACCAGATGAGATTATTGACTGCTTCTATTACCTTCCTTCCTTTTCTAGGATTTGGACAAATTTTTTTAGATCAATCGGATTTTGCAGATGCAGATGATACTGTGCGCATGAGTAGTGCAACAGATGCTAGCATTGATTTTTCGTCTACCGGAGCAAATTGGAATTGGGATTATTCAGGTTTGGTTGCAGAAAGTCAAGAATTGCGTGAGTTCCAAGACTTGTCAAATGCTTCGGCTTTGGTGAATATCATTTATGGACAATTCGCTGGTACGGATCATCAAGCCTCTTATTTTTTACCGAATGATGACCTTCCCTTAGATCAATTGGGTGGAATTTTACCCGTTAATATCACAGATTTATTTCAATTCTCTAAAGCGTCAAGTTCGGCAATTACATCTATTGGAATTGCTATGGCGGTTGATGGAACAGAAATTCCTTTTAGATCAGATACGATTGAAATGAGATATGAGTTTCCATTGATGTATCAAAACACATATTCATCTAGAGGGTATACAAAAATGGATTTGAATCCAATTCAAGATATCGTTTGGGTTCAATACAGAACTAGAGCGTCTGAAGTTGACGGTTGGGGCACTGTTACAACGCCTTATGGAACTTTTGATGCTCTTAGAGTTAAGCATGCAATCACTGAAGTGGATTCATTGTCAATGGAAGTATTCGGCATGCCTATTACGATTCCATTGGCAATTCCCGATAGCTATATCTACGAATGGTTGGCTGACGGACAATTGGAACCCGTTCTTAGAATTGAAACTTCTGATTTCGGAGGAACGGAAACAGTTTCGGGTATTGAATTCCGCGATAGCTTTGATCCTGCTCTTGTAGGAATCAATGAAAAAACAATTGAAGTTGAGCTTTATCCAAACCCTGTAATTGATGAATTGAAGGTCGTTGGAATGGAACCAGGGTCAACTTTCGCAATTGTTGATGCACTAGGATCGATCGTCAATCAAGGCGTTTTGGATGCGTCAGAATCTATACAAGTTGGAAGTTTAAGCAATGGAACCTATTCCATCGTAATCTTTTCAGGAGGAAAGTTAGCGCAGTCAACATTCATTAAACAGTAATTTAAACGTATTTTTGTCGAAAGGCAAATCAGTCTATCGCTGTTTCTTTCGGTTTGCCGAGGGAGAGGGAGGAAAGTCTGGGCTACATAGAGCAACGTACTTCTTAACGGGAAGGTGCAGGAGAAGTTCGCTTTGACTGTAACAGATAGTGCCACAGAGAATATACCGCCTTAGCTATGCTAAGGTAAGGGTGAAAAGGTGAGGTAAGAGCTCACCGGAGCGTTGGTGACAATGTTTGCAAGGTAAACCTTACGTGTTGAAAGACCATGTAAATCTCAAATTTAGAATTGCTCGTTCTAATATCTTCGGATTGTTGAGAAGGGTGGGTCGATTGATCTCGTCCGTGAGGACGAGACTAGATAAATGATAGACGTTACGCGTGTTGCGTGATTACAGAACCCGGCTTATGATTTGCCTTTTTATTTTCCCTCTTCAATTCCAAAGCTTGGTTAATCACTTTTTCTGGAGAGGTCGGCATTTCCGGCGTTAGGATGAAAATCCAATTTGTTCTACCATCGATTTTATAACGAATAAAAGTGAAACACAAACCAAGAAAGCACCGTGATTTCACTTTTCTAACAGTGCTCACCGACATGACTAAGCTTCTCTTTTTCATCGAACTAAAAATCAAAGTATCTCCTTTTAAAGAGGCCGATTGCGAATGCGAATAAATATAGGCGACAATTAAATAGGACAATATTGAAGCTCCAAGAACTGCAATTAATGTTGTATATGTAACTCCGGACGTGGCAATGATAACTACAAATGCGGCAATGACTAAAGCAACAAATAAAGTCAGGAATATTTTTACTCTAGACAAGTAATTAGAGGATGTGAAATTCACTCTTCCTCCTCCTTCTTTAGTGAGATAACGGTCTTTCTGTAAGCCCAATGAATTGTTTTTATAAACTTCGTGGTAAAAAAAAAATTACTCCAAAATTGACGAAAGTAATTCAATAGTCAAAGAATCTTACCCAGTAAAAATACGTGACTAGTACGACTATTTAGTTTTCTAGTGGTAGTCTATTGAGGGGCTTGCACTTATCGGTAATTCCGGTGAAATAATTTTTCGTTACAATTCAACTTTTATGTAGGATGGTGTTAACGAGTCCGTCGAAGTATGCCGAACCATCAAAGAATCAGTAAATTATTTAAGCCGATTTAATATTCGTTTAAACATTAAGTAGTACTGCATTAATTCATCAGAATTAACCTGATAGAGTAATATGTCTCTGTCATTGTCGGTAATTGGCAGCGTGTTCAGCCTGCCGTTTAGACGTCTATTATTCTTGGGTAAAAGATAGAAATTAAGGAACGTAGACGCTGCCCCGAAATGTTGAGCTTGTGCAATAATACAAGCTGTTCTCATGTTGTAAAACGTTCCTGAAGAACTCGAATTTGGGAATGATAAATCTGAGTACCTCGATAAAATGGAATCGCCCTTAAAATTACTTGAATAATTTTCAAATGTTGTAAGAATCACCGGAGTCGATTGGGCATTTATCGCGTTCAATTCCTTGATCGGAAGTTCATTTTTAAAGACGGATTCTATCCACTCATACGATTTTACTTTATTGAATTTACTCATCAATGGAGAGAGCATTGGAATCAATTCATCTTCAGCTAACGTATTTACGAACTGCGTATTTTTTAAATCGTTATATGTTCGAATGACAACAGTTGTATCTGGATTGGAAACACAAACGTAAGGATCAATTCCAATACCAATGTATTTATACGCTGTCGACATAAATCGAGCCAGTGCACTGTTTTCCTCTTTGATATGATTTATAGAATGAAAAAGATCAGTGCGGCTCAAGTTGTAGACATTGTAAAGAGATTTCATCATTACCAAATCAATGCCATGCGCGTATTTATTTCCTTGGATTTCACCCACCAAACTTGAGGCGTCGATGTGCTTAATGATGATTCGAATATTTTCCTTCTGCGAGAAATCACTAAATATTAAAGTGTCTTCCTCGTATAAATAATCAGAAGCAATAACCAATATCTTATTCTTCAATGGGGATGCATTTTCCACATAACATCCTGAAAGAATCAAGCCTGCGACGGTTAATACAAGAAGGAATGACAACTTCATAGAGACAAAGATATTCAATTGGATGGATAAAATTTAAACTGTGAATTTATTCATGAAGTCAAACCTTAGCTTTTTAGTATTTTTGTGGAAAAGTTGAGGCAATGACAGATAAAGCGAAAGAAAACAAAATCACGAAAATTCTTGAAGATTTGAATTCTAAGGATTCGAAAAAAGTCACTAAAGCAGTCAAGTCACTTGAAGCGCACGGAGATGTTTCTTCTATTAAACCTTTGGCCGATAAATTAATGGCGGGAGTTTCTGAAAAGAACAAAACTGAAATCGTTGAATTGTTGAGCAGCTTAAAGGATACGAGCGTTTGTGCCGATGTAATGGACGTTATCGAAGACAAACACTATTTACCGATTCGTCAGACGATGCTTTCTACAATTTGGAACACCAAGGTCGACTTTAGCGATTACATCGATGATTTCGTACTTATAGCAACGACAGGAACGTTCCTGGAAACGTTGGACTGCCTTACGATCATAGAAAACCTCGAAGGTCCATTTATGGAAGAGAATATCCTAGAATGTCAGTTGCACCTAAAAAACTACATAGAAAGCAACCCACCTAGAGACGAGCAAAAGGCAGAATTGTTAAGCGAAATCGCTATTGCAATTAAGGATTTTAATGAAAATCTTCAGGAGTAACGTCCCAACCGTATCGGTTTTTCAATAAGTTGAATGTGAACGCTCTCACGTTTTCATTTTCAATATGATCAATTACCTCTGTAATAAATGCAGAAACCAGTAACTGTGTCGCAGCTCTTCTTGACAAGCCTCTTGCTCTCAAATAGAAGATCGCATCATCGTCCAATTGGCCTGTAGTCGATCCGTGAGAACACTTCACGTCATCCGCATAGATTTCTAACTCAGGCTTCGAATTGACAGCCGCGCTATCCGAAAGAAGAACGTTTCGATTCGATTGAAAAGCATTGATTTTTTGAGCGTCTTTACGAACGTAAACCTTACCGTTAAATACAGCCGTGGAATTTTCATCCATCACACCTTTGTACAACTCATGCGACTCACAATTAGGAACCTTATGATCCATAATTGAGTGATTATCGACGTGTTGTTTTCCTTTTAAGATGTAAGCGCCATTCAAATGCGTTGTACAATTTTCTCCGATCACATCAACATTCAAGTTGTTTCGAACCAATCCACCGTTCAAAGTAATTGTGTTGATTGTAAAGGTCGAATCTTTGTCTTGTTCAACTTGTTCTGTGCTAATGTGGAATGATGCTTCGTTCTCGAATTGAACCTTGTCAATTGTCAAGAAAGCATTTGCTCCAACTTTAATTTCAGCCGTAACATTCGCAAATGATTTTTCGCTTCCTTCAGTCGCAAAGAACCCTTCAACGATATTCGCTTTTGAAAAAGCTCCAGCGTTAATTACCGTCTTGAAATTTGAAAGTTGTTCGTTCCCATCAAGAATATGAATCACTTGAATTGGTGTTTCAATTTGTGCTTTGTTAGCAATAGTAATTGAAGCGCCATCTATCAAATGAGTCGTGTTTAGTGCATTAAACACTTCGCCTTCATTCTTAATAATACTCGATTTTATTCCTGAATCGCTTAACAACTCAACAGTAACTCCTTCCGGAATTTCAGTGGAAGACAATTCAGTAGAGTAATGACCATTCACAAAAACAAATGTTGCTTTTGTTGGATCAATTATGAAATCTTCAATGTTTTGAACGTTTCCATCGCTGTTCTTAAAGTCAATCTTAGACAATTTCGCAACACGCGTGTATTTCCAATGCTCGTTACGAGTTGTTGGAAGGTCTGTTTTCTCTAATGTCGCCTCAGCTAACGATTTCAATTCTTCTGGAATCGAGATCGAAGTTTTGGAAAGACGTGAGATGAACTCTTTTTTATTTTCTGCAATCATACTCATTTCAATCAAATCTTAGTTCGCTAATTCTGCTTTAATCCAATCGTATCCCTTCTCTTCCAATTCAAGAGCAAGTTCTTTTGTTCCCGTTTTCACAATTTTACCATCGTAAAGTACGTGTACAAAATCCGGGATGATATAATCCAAAAGTCTTTGGTAGTGTGTGATAACAATTGTAGCGTTTTTGTCACTTTTCAATGTGTTAACACCGTTTGCCACGATGCGTAAAGCATCGATATCCAAACCTGAATCTGTTTCATCAAGAATGGCCAACTTTGGATTCAACATCGCCATTTGAAAGATCTCATTCCGTTTTTTCTCACCTCCAGAAAATCCTTCATTAACACTTCTAGAAGCCAATTTAGGATCAAGCTCTACCAACGCAGACTTTTCACGAACCATTGCCATGAAATCTTTCGCTGAAATTGGATCTTCTTTTTTGTGCTCCCTCGTTTCGTTGATCGCGGTTCTCAAAAAATTAACGTTTGAAACACCTGGAATTTCAACTGGGTATTGAAAAGCAAGGAACAAACCTTCACGAGCTCTAACTTCAGTGTCCATTTCAAGTAAATCAGCACCGTCGAAATCAACAGAGCCTTCAGTTACTTCATATTCTTGTCTACCTGCCAATATAGAAGCCAACGTACTTTTTCCAGCACCGTTTGGCCCCATAATCGCGTGAATCTCTCCCGCTTTTACCTCAAGGCTCAATCCTTTTAAGATTTCCTTTCCCTCAATGTTCGCGTGTAAATTATTTATCTTAATCATTGTCTTTCTTTTATATCCATCATTTGACTTTTCGATGATTTGATCATTCGGAAAATCTAACTTTAAACTTATTACTCTCTGCGTCGAACCATCAAGGTTACCCAACCGATCCTTCTAAACTAATCGATAGTAATTTTTGCGCTTCAACAGCAAACTCCATTGGAAGCTGATTTAATACTTCTTTGCAATA
>JBLHVW010000030.1:0-28359 GCA_047628775.1 Salibacteraceae bacterium
AAGTTGTGCAATTGGAAAAAGTTCCAAAAATTGCAGTCTACACCCCAGGAGGAAAACAACCTTGGGATGACGCCGTAACTTTAGTTATGGAATATGCGGACATTCCTTACGAGAAAATTTATGACTCAGCAATTGTCATGGGAAGATTAAGCGAATTCGATTGGGTTCACTTACACCATGAAGATTTCACTGGACAGTATGGTAAGTTTTACGCGAATTTTAGATCGTATTCTTGGTATAAACAACAGGTGTCGGATTTAGAATCTTCAGCAGCGGCTCTAGGGTTCACGAAAGTTTCAGAAATGAAGCTCGCCGTAGCCACCAACATTAAAAACTTCGTAGTCGGAGGAGGATTCTTATTTACAATGTGTAGTGGAACAGATAGCTTCGATATTGGATTGGCAGCACACAGAACAGATATTTGTGAAGTAATGTTCGATGGTGATCCCGCAGCCCATAATTGCCAAGAGGAATTGGATTTCAACAACACCTTCGCCTTTGAAAATTTTGAGTTGGTCAAAGATCCATTGACCTATGAATATTCTAATATTGATGGAACAGACTTAAGAAAACGAGGTGTTCCAGAAGCTCAAGCAGCAAAAATTGACAAATTCACACTCTTTGATTTCTCTGCAAAATGGGATGTCGTTCCTACAATGCTTTGCCAAAACCACACAAACGTTGTAAACGGATTTATGGGACAAACAACGGATTTCAAAAAGGACTTTATTAAATCCAACGTTCTAATCATGGGCGAGTCGGAATCGTTGAACACAGCCCGTTATATCCATGGAGAATACGGTCAAGGCACTTGGACTTATTATGGTGGTCATGATCCAGAAGACTATCAGCATAGAGTTGGCGATCCAGCGACAGATCTAAATCTTCACCCAAACTCACCGGGTTACCGATTGATATTGAACAACATCTTATTCCCAGCAGCAAAAAAGAAAAAAAGAAAGACGTAGTTATAAAACGAATATTCTTTTCAATTTCGATGCTTATCAGAAGCAATTGCTTTATAAATTTAGAGCTATTGATCTACTAGCCATTTTCAATGCATTGTTTTTTTTGCTCATAACTTATACCCAAACTGTTCAAAACTCTTTTTTAAACGTAGTTTTTATTTCGTACCTTGAATGCGCTAAAAATAAAATACTACAAACTATGAAAAAAAACTACTTATTGCTGACGGCGGTCTTATTCGCCTCGATCAGTTTTGGTCAAAACAATCAGCAAACACCTGCGGAAACGGTGGTTCAACCATCTTCCCAGAGTAACGCTCAAGAGCATAATTCTCGCCCATTACCTGCGAGTATAAATTCTACCCAAATTAATTCGGCTGGAGCGGCTCAAGGTCAACACAATTGTTTTTCACATGAATTAAATGAAGCCCACTATGCTTCAAGAGGAATTTTAAATGAATACAATCTAAGCTACCAGCAATCAGCGGCAACAGCTGCGTCCATGTCATTTCCAGAAACGCCAGGTGTAAATGAGATTTCAGTAATTTTTCACGTGGTACACAATCCGAGTAATCCAGCAGAAAATGTTTCATCTGCGCAAATACAAGCGTTGTTTCTAGAATTACAACAGGATTACCAATTGCTGAATGCAGATGCTGCAAATGCAAGAGGTGGTTTAGGATTTGTTCCTGCAGATGCAGATATCAACTTCTGCTTGGCAACACAGGATCCATTTGGAGTTCCACTTCTTGACCCAGGAATTGTGCGCGTTTCAACAACAGAGGATTATTATGACCCTAGTACAGAAGGAAACAAAATGAAGGCAGCCGCTACCGGTGGGTCTGAAATTTGGGACAGAAACAAATACTTGAATGTTTGGGTTTGTAACATTACAAATGGGTTGAATTATGGAACAGCAGGCTATGCTTACCGTCCTACAACAACTTATCTTCCAACTGCGAGTATTGATGGGATTGTAATTGATTACAACATTGGATTTGGATCTAACGTATTAACACACGAAGTTGGTCACTATTTAGGATTGGACCACACTTGGGGTGGTTCTGGAGGCTGTGGTAATGATGACAACTTCACAGACACCCCATCTACTGATGGACCTGCAGATCAGGACCCGTCATTCAGCTGTGGACTAGCTAGTTACACGTCATGTAGCGCTATTGAAGTTCAATATGAAAACTACATGGACTACGCTACTGGTTGTACTGTCATGTTTACGCAGGAACAATCGAACTACATGTTACTTATTCTTCAAGGAATTAGAGGTTCACTCCTACTTTCTCCTGGTTGTGATCCAACGAATACACCTCCAGTTTCTGCATTTACGGCTATACCGGCTCCTGGATTTCCAATTATTATTCCTTCAGGCGGATCTGTTAACTTGATTGACCAATCTACGAACGTTCCTTCAGGATGGGCTTGGACTATCTCAGGAACTCCAGTTACAGATTGGAATTATATCAATGGAACGAATGGAACTTCACAAGATCCTCAAGTTGAATTCTACACAGTTGGAACTTACAATGTAACTCTTACTGCTTCAAATGTATGGGGTGTAGATCTTACGCCTGCATCAGAAACCAATTATATTCAAGTTGCCGCTCCTGCTACAGGAACTGCATGTGATACTATTAGAAACTGGGATGTATTGGCTGGTGCTGGAGCAATCAGTTGGTCTGCTCCTTCGACTGGTTACGCTCATGGTAATTCACAAATTGTAACGGAAACATCATTGCAATGGGCAGAAGTTTATACTATTCCCACTGTAACAGATATTAGAGCAATTGAATATGCTGCCGCAGTAGTTGAAGATGCTGGTGGAAGTGTAATTTTTAAAGTTTGGGCTGATAATGCTGGCGAACCAGCTGCAGTTCCAATTACAACTGAAACGGTTCTTCTCGCTGACATAGTAGCGGGATCTTGGAACAACGTTGAATTTTCAACTCCAGCAATTGGGGTTGTAGGAACAGTTTGGGTAGGATATGAACTAAGCTACAACTCAACAGATACGTTAGCTCTATTCTCACAACTTACAACTGGCCCCAACGATGCCACTTCATTCGAAGGATCTACAAACGGTTGGACGACTATTGACGCTATTACTGGCGGTGGCGCTGGACTTTGGGGTCTTTTGGATGTGTTGACATCTACAGGACCAGCTCCAATAATGGACTTTACAGCAACTAACGACGAAGTTTGTATTGGTGGAGATATTACTGTCAACGGTTCCACTTCAACAAACAATGTGGATTACAGATGGTACGTAACTGACGATCCATGGTTAACAACACTTGAGGAGTCAAGTACCGCAGGAAATACATTTAACTTCCCTTATGCAGCTGGTGATTACCAAATCTTCCTTTTCGGATCTGCATCTTGTTATAGTGATGGTGTAGTATTGCCAGTTTCAGTGTATGACCCTGTATCAGCTACTGTTACACCTACAGGAACAACTTGCGGTAACAATGACGGTTCAATAACAGTTACAGCGCCGCTTGGTGGTGACCTTACAACGTACTACTACAGTTTAGATGGGATCAACTATCAATTGGGAAATACGTTTACAACTTTAGCTCCTGGTAATTATGATGTTTATATTGCCACTGTTGGAAACAGTTGCGAAGCAATGTACTCAGTGACGGTTGCTACCTCTGCAGCACCAGCGGCTAGTGCATCTTCAGCTGCTGCAATTTGCCCTGGAGAGTCTACAACAGTTACTGCTGTTGGTGGAGGAACGTATCAATGGCTTGATGGTTCAACTCCTATTGGAACTGGAGCAACAATTCCAGTTACTCCAGCATCAACTACGCAATACGATTGTATAGTTACTGTTGGAGGATGTGTTACATCTACTCAAGCAACTGTAATCGTTAATCCATTGCCACCTGCACCAATAATTACATCGGGAAGCACAACGACTATCTGTTCAGGATCAAGTGTTGATTTAACATCTTCATATCCTACAAACAACGTATGGTCAACAGCTGAAACGAGTTCAACAATTACTGTTTCAACAGCTGGACCAGTTACTGTTATACATACGGATGCAAATGGATGTTCAAACACATCTTTAGCTACAACGATTGTTGTAAATAATGCTCCTGTTCTTTCATCTGGAACGATTACTGAACCAACTTCTTGTGGAAGTTCAACGGGATCAATTCAAGTTGCTGGTTCTGGAACTGGTAATATCTCATGGTCTGGTACAGCGACTGGAAATGCAAATGGTGTTTCTCTTCCTTATACAATCCCAGGATTGGCGGCAGGATCGTACAACATTACGATCACGGATGGAAATGGATGTACTTCGAATATCTTAGCACAAGGATTGAATGACCCTACTCCTCCAGTTACACCAACAATTACAGCAGGTGGAGCGATTTCATTCTGTGATGGTGGAAGTGTTGTATTGACATCTTCTTATGGTTCCGGTAATAGCTGGTCTACTGCTGAAACGACGTCAGCAATTACAGTAACAACGACTCAAACAATTTCTGTTACTCACACAGATGGATCTGGTTGTTCTTCAACTTCAGCTGCAACCGTGATAACAGTGAATGCAAATCCTGCAGTACCAACAATTACTGTTGGTGGTCCATTGACATTCTGTGAAGGAGGAAGTGTTGATTTAACATCTTCTCAAGGTACTGGTAACACTTGGTCAACAGCTGGGACAACTCAGACGATTACAGTAACAGCTAGTGGATCAATCACAGTTCTTTATACAGATGGAAACGGATGTACTGCAACATCCGCAGCAACTGACGTAGTAGTTGACCCACTTCCAACGATTGCATTAATTGCAATGGCTGATGTTTGTGATTACACAGCTGCAATTACTTTATCAGGCGCAACTCCTGCAGGCGGAACTTATTCTGGCCCTGGTGTAACAGGAACAACGTTTGATCCTGCAACTGCTGGATTAGGAACACATACTATCACGTATTCTTTTACAGATGCAAATGGATGTGCCAATACTGGAACGACTGATGTCGTAGTCGATGCTTGTCTGTCTATTGACGAACAGGAGAATATTGGATTAAGTATTTTCCCGAACCCAACAACAAACGAATTGAACATCGAATTAAACGGTGAATTCAATTACGAAATTGTTGACGCAAGAGGAAGAAGCATCACAGCTGGTTCAGGTTCTGAAAGTGTTGTACTAAACACAACGAACTATGAAACGGGAATATATTTCGTTACAATTAGCAATGAAAATGACACTGTGGTAACACGAATTGTGAAGCATTAGAATTTACTAAATAACTAAAATCCTCCTTGGCTCAACTGAGGGGGATTTTTTTTGATCTAATAATTATGATTTCTTTGACACAAATGATTTTCGTTCATGATGAAAAAGAGAAGGTTTTCTATGAATTTGAAAACATAGCTATCCCACTAATGGCTGAATACAACGGGAAAATGATTTACAGAATAAAGCCTACAGAAGATGTGTTTATTCCGGCAAATGAAAAAGTACCTTATGAAATTCATTTCTTTCTTTCTTTCTTTCTTTCTTTTCCCGATGATTATTCTCTGCAGAACTTCTTAAAAGATGAACGCAGAACAAGCATTGTCAATCTCAAGAATCAATCAATCAATCAATCAATCAATCAATCAATCAATCAATCAATCAATCAGAATCTCATATATAATAAAAGGAGAGAAACTTTAAGCGTTTCTATTTCTTTCAAAACGGGAACATTCTGTTTTTCCTCTGACAACTTCACAACATTCCGTTTGAAGACAGCTGTGTAACTTCTTTTATCCTTGACATTTTACTTGTTTAAGATCTAGCAACAATATCTTAATTAACTGTCCAGTCTAATTTAGTACTTCCCTCATCAATACAAGGGATTATTACTCGTCAGTTTGCGCTAATTAACAATAAAGTAGGTATTCAAAAGCTCCGTGACAAGCTACTGTTATCGAAAGGAATACTGCGTTTAATTTATTGTTTCTTTAAATGAATATACTTTACATCACATTCACCAAGTTGTAAGTATGAATTCATTGAATTCCCATAGTTTTGAATCGTAATCTCGTTTTTATCAATTGTACCTTCCAATCCTTTTGGTAATGCAACATTTTGATCAATAGGTTCACTATTTTGATCTAATGCTCCATAATTTTCACTCCATTCTATTCCATTCAGTATTAAAGAATATGCATCACTTTCTTTATTTGCTTCCAATGAAATTTCTCCTTTTAAACTTCTTGTTGGCGTCTTAAGTTTATACTTGTAAAGTTCGATTTCTTTAGTTATTTCTAAAGTCAAATTGCATTTAGATAGTGTATCGCTAAATGTATAGATACCTTCAATGTCAAATAAAAGTGTCTCTGTACTCGAAGAATTTTCAATTTCCTTTTTTTCAGAATTCTGACAAGAAATTAAAACTAAAGTCAGTAATAAAATTTGAATTGTTTTTTTCATTTGATTAGTTTTTGTTTAATGATGTACAATGTGATTGTGTGCGATTACTTAGATTATTTAAAGACTAAAGTTAATAAAGCCCAAATAGATAATCAATAAGTCTTGATATAAATTAACTTGTACCTAGCAATGCGTGCTTCACATTTCTTATGTCGAGAAATAGAAATCATCACACTGAAGAAAAACCGCTGAATAACAGTTGTTTAACACTTTTTTAAACTTGAATTAACTGCTTTGTATTTTTGACTCATGTTTATTATAAATCGGTACAATTACCCCGTTTCGCAATCAATTTATCGTATATTTCCTAATAGGCAGTGTAATAATATCATCTGTGTTGGCAAATTTATCGCCCAGTTTTGTCTTTCGGTTATTGTCGATCCCTGGATGTCCAGAATATCCGAGATAGCCAACATACGCTTCTACAAAAAATGACTTATCGTTTAACCATACAATATTTTTAATGTAAAGCATTTCTCTATCTCCAACGTCAACGGCTTCAACCAATTGATCTGCAGTAATCGATACATATGCGGCAGACGCAACATTAAGTAGAAGAAGACTATATGTTCCAGCAACTGCATATGTGTCGGCATTATTAAGTATAACATACTCGCTATTTTCAGACCAATAGTTTTTTATTGGAGATAAATCTACCCCCAGAACTTTTTTGTTGATAGAGGCAGATTTTATTATGACCTCAAAGCTAGTTGGATCTATTAGTTCAGATTCAAGTTCTACTGCACCATCAGGACTTTTATTTCCAGAATAAACGAATCCTTCTAAAGGCTCCCTAATTATGTTTGATTCTAAGGTGAAACCTGTATTCATTTGATCGCCGCTAGAAACTTTATCAATTAGTTCTGCTTCCTGTATTATTTTAACCGTTACGATAGGGCCGTCAATATATTGCGCACGCTCTTCTAATGAATAACTAATTTTGAACCATTTCCCCTGTAGTTCCTTTGTAGATCCCCAGCCCTGATTTTTACTATTAATTTCTGCAGTATCTAATATTCTTTCAAATTCAAAATCTTGGGAATTACAACCGGCAAAGTCCCATGTTTCACCCGATATGTCAACAAAATTGAAGTGCGAAGCATCTCCTAAGAAAAAATCAATGAATTGAGCTTCAATGGTTAATAAGGCTTTTTCGGTTTGGGGTTGAACTGTATCTGTTGAAACGTTTTTAGCGTCAGCTGTTTCTAAATTGTATTCTTTCGTGTCTTTTTTTACAGCACATGATCCAAGTATTATAGAGCTGGTGAGTAATAATAATAGAATTTTCATAGTTAAAGAAATTAGATTTACATATTATACAATAGGAAGTCAGAGTGAATTTTAAAGATGTGATTACATCTTTAAAGCTAAGATTTAAAACAAGAAGTCTTTCATAATTATTATCAAGTATAAGACGGTACAGGAATTCTCCAATTGAATATTTACCAGCATAAATTTGACGGACAAGAGAAGTGCCTCATTAAGTACAAGATACCCAGTCCTTAATGAGGTCCCCATGTTTTTTTGAGCGGAGCGGTATATTTTACGTCTTTAATATCGATATAAACATCCTTTTTGGCCTCATTTATCCAATTGTCCATGACGCTGTCTCGTTTTTTGTTGAGAGCTGCATCTGACACTATTTGATAGTCATCTATTAGGTTCGCTGTATGCGCTTCAACTCTTTTTTTAAGATAAAGTATTCTAACCCCTGATTGATATAAGCTATTTGGGTCGAATTCTATGGGCTCTGAGATTTCACCTTCCACCAGATCTATTATAGCGAAATGGATGTCAGGCTCCAAATCATCTAATTCATATCGAGGCTCTCCGGTTTTCGGATTAAGAATATAACCACCATTACTCTTGAAAAAAGGGTCTTGCGACCATTTTTTAGCCGCTTTTTCAAAGGGAATTGATGCTGTCCTAATCTCGGTCTTGATACGGTTAATTTCATTATAGGTGAGAAGTTTATCTTGTACTGTTATTTCTGGAATAATGAGGATATGACTGGCGGTTATTCGATTATCCACACGCTTATCTAACTTGACAATATGATAACCGTATCTAGTTTTAAAAGGGAGAGAGATCTCGCCTTCTTCCATATTAAAAACCACATTTTCAAATTCGATTGCCCTTTCACCACGACCAAACTCTGGTAAAGCGCCATTATATTCAAGACTCTCGCGATCGCATGAATACAGTCTTGCTAGTTCCCCAAATTCGCTCTCGCCGCTAGTCGCCATAGTATATATGTTCATCAACTGCGCTTGAGTTTTTTCTTTAGCGTTCTCCGAATAAGATGAAAGTATAACAATTTGAAACAGCTCTACTTCCACGTCAAAAAGAGGAAGGCTGTCTTTTGGGATTCCTTCAAAAAATTGCTTTACTTCTTTCTTGGAAACACCTACTTCTCTCAAAATATCATCCTTCATCTTCTTCAAGATAAGCTGATCAATCAATCCAAGTCGCATTTCACTGCGATATTCAGGAAGGCTCTCCCCCATAAAGTTCTCGAACTTTTCTTTTCTGCCCTGAAAATAACCTAGGGATTTTTCGATTAGCTTTTCCAGTTCTGCATCTACTTTCTTGTCGCATACATTAATGTTTTTTTGATCTGCTTTAGTCATAAGTAGTGAGTTTATCATCAATTGTTCGAGAACAGAACACTTTAGGGTGTCGTCATCCGTTTCTCCCTGGGGCATAAGGAGTTGGTATAGTTCATCCACATCAGATTGAAAAATGGTATCTTTAGCCACAACAGCAACTATAGAATCAATCGTTTGTGCATAGCTCGGTTGGAAGACTGTAGAAGTTATGATCAAAAGACCAGTAAACAATGTTCGCATAGTGTGTATGTGTTTTATTAAATATTATTTTGACCAGTTTTATGGATCTTGTTGTCGTTCCAGATAATTTCTTTTTTTTAATCAACTACTTCAATGTTCCTTTTTATCAAAACAAATGTTTTATATTACTTAAATTCAAGTAACAAATGCAATTTTTAGATTTCGAGGTGAAATAAGATTTTATAAGGTACTTGACGATCCATAGGGCAACACTAGTAGGATAGACCTTCATCTTTAATGGTTTTTCAAAATGGTACTAACCTTATGATTCATAATTGTGTAATTTATTTCTCTAATAACATCATCCTCCCTCCTCAAATCTTCAAAAAGAGGGTTCTATAGCAGTCCCTCTCTCCAAGCACGGAGTTCTTGTTCCATAAGTTTGTAGAATTGCAAGAATTCATCAGAAGGAGCACTTGGCATTTCATACCACCATGTATCTTTATTCGTTTTCCAAAACTTTATACTTGAAGGGCCTTTATCTTTTGTCAACCAAAACATCAACTCAATAATCAAACCTGTATTACTAAATGTGACCGGAGACTTCAATTGCATCTTCTTAAGATCCTTAAAGTAAAATATTCTAAATTCCCAATATCCACGGTCTTTTACCTCTACTCGATTCGAGTACAGTTTAATCGCTGGATAATCTTTCTCTTCAAAAATTAACACTTCGCCTTCTTTCATAAATTTAAAACAAGAAAAAAGCGTCTCAGTTTTAATAAGACGCTTTAAATAGTATTTGCTTTAAAAATTAAATATCAATTTTCGCGTATTTTGCATTTTTCTCTATAAACTCTCTTCTTGGTGGAACTTCATCCCCCATAAGCATTGAGAATACTTGATCACATTCAGCAACATTTTCTATAGTAACTTGACGAAGCGTTCTGAATTCGGGGTTCATTGTAGTATCCCACAATTGATCTGCGTTCATCTCACCAAGACCTTTATAACGTTGAACACCAACTGATGATTCAGATCCTGCACCTTTCATTTGCTGAATTAAAATGTCACGTTGATCATCATCCCAAGCATATTGAGATTTTGTTCCTTTCTTCACTTGGTACAACGGTGGAGTTGCGATATAGATATATCCGTTCTCTACCATTTCTTTCATATATCTAAAGAAGAACGTTAAGATTAAAGTTTCAATGTGGGAACCATCGACATCGGCATCACACATGATGATTACTTTGTGATATCTAAGCTTCTCCATGTTCAAGGCCTTCGAATCCTCTTCTGTACCAACTCTTACACCAAGAGCCGTATAGATATTTTTAATCTCTTCGTTTTCGAAGATCTTATGTTGCATTGCTTTCTCAACATTCAAAATCTTACCTCTCAATGGCATAATTGCTTGAAAGAAACGATCTCTACCTTGTTTCGCTGTTCCACCGGCAGAATCTCCCTCGACAAGGTAAATTTCAGACTCAGCAGGATCTTTAGACGAACAATCGGCAAGTTTACCAGGAAGACCTCCTCCTGTTAAAACGCTCTTACGTTGTACCATTTCACGTGCTTTACGAGCTGCTTGTCTCGCCTTAGCTGCCAATACAACCTTTTGAACGATAACTCTAGCTTCATTTGGATGCTCTTCTAAATAATTAGTAAGCATTTCAGAAACACTCTGACTAACAGGGGCAGAAACTTCTCTGTTCCCTAGTTTTGTTTTCGTTTGCCCTTCGAATTGAGGCTCTTGAACCTTAACAGAAACGACAGCTGTTAATCCCTCACGGAAATCATCACCTTCAATCTCTACTTTTTCTTTGGCCAACATTCCAGAATCAGTCGCGTACTTCTTTAAAGTATTCGTTAAACCTCTTCTAAAACCTGAAAGGTGTGTTCCACCCTCATATGTATTAATATTATTTACGTAAGCCTGAATATTCTCTGAATATGAAGTATTATAAGTCAATGCAACTTCAACAGGAATTCCATCCTTCTCTCCTTCAAAATAAACAACCTCTGACAATAGAGACTCACGGTTTCTATCAATGTATTCAGCAAATTCGCGCAATCCTCTTTCTGAATAGAAAAGCTCAGTAAAGTGCTTCCCGTCATCATCCGTTTCACGTAAATCCGTTAAGTTGATTCTAATTCCTTTGTTTAAGAAAGCCAATTCACGCATTCTCGCAGCTAAAGTATCATAATTGTATACTAACTCTTCAAAAATGGAATCATCTGGCACGAATGTTACTTCAGTTCCCGTTAGATCTGACGCTCCGATTTCTCTAACATCATATTGCGGTTTACCAATCTTGTATTCTTGCTCAAAGACTTTACCATCTCTGCGAACCGTTACTTTCAAATCCTTTGATAGTGCATTCACACACGAAACACCAACACCGTGAAGTCCACCAGATACTTTGTAGGTATCCTTATCGAACTTACCACCAGCGTGAAGAACAGTCATTACAACTTCTAAAGCCGATCTTTTCTCTTTCGCGTGCATTCCAGTTGGAATACCACGACCATTATCATTAACGGTAATTGAATTGTTCTCATTTATGAATACTTGAATTGCATCACAATGCCCTGCAAGTGCCTCATCAATTGAATTATCCACGACCTCATAAACAAGGTGGTGCAATCCTTTCGTCCCTATATCACCGATATACATGGCCGGACGCTTTCTAACAGCTTCTAATCCTTCAAGTACCTGAATATTATCTGCTGCGTAATCTTGATTTTTATTTTCTTCACTCATAATTTTAGCTCAATTCTAGGCATCTAACACCTACAAAATTCGTGTTAGACAAAAATAACGATAGGATTCGTTAAAAGCGAGTAAATTAGCTGAAAGAAAGACGTACTTATCAACAGTTTAAAGTGTAAATTGTTAATAGCCATTCGAATTATTCCAACAAATAATAAACATGCATGAAAATGGAACATTTATTGCTCTTTTAGCGTTATATTATTTAGAATGAAAATCATTGCGTTAATAACCTTCTTTTTGACCTCTTTATTGAGTCTTGCTAACGATGGCACATTTATCGGTACTTGGCAAGGCGTATTCATTGAAACGGGAAAGTCTATGGAGTCTGGATCAATTGTCTACGTAGATTTTGAACTTGACGATGGTGTTCTTAAAGGGAACATGCGTGAAGAACTGTTTGAGACTGATTATTTCGCCGTCACTGTCTTAAAAGGAACACAAGAGTCAGGTGTTCTAAAATACAAGCAAATCGCCATCGGGAAGAGCGAGAAAACATCAAGAATGAAATGGTGCCGAAAGTTTGGAGAGCTGACTTACGAGCCCATTAAAGGCTACCTAACAGGCTCTTACAAGAGCCTGGACTGTAAACGTTTGTCGGGGAAACTAATCTTGTACAAAGCCGACTTTGAACTATCAAAAGAGAAAGATTCACACGCCAGTCACATTTGGTTTGAACAATTTATAAAGGATTACAAAGACGGATTAAGCGCTCCGGCCATTCGCAAAATTGAACGCGACAACTTCGTATTTGAACCTATTTTCTTTGATTTCGATAAATTCGATATTCGCGATGAGCACAATGACTTTCTAGATGCAATGATTAAAATAGTTAAAGGACATTCAGATTTGCGCGTTAAAGTGACTGGACACACCGATGCTGAAGGAACTGATGGATACAATGATATTCTTTCCAAAGAACGATCAGAAGCGATTATTCAATACTTCGTTGATCATGGCTTGAAAAAAGAACGACTGGAGTTTGATTTCAAAGGAGAATCGAATCCAGCCGCTACAAATGACACTCCCGATGGAAGACAACGCAACCGGCGCGTTGATTTTAAGTTTATCTAATCGTATCCTTCTAAAAAGCTGATTATAAACCTTTCCAAGCATTTTATCCTTCAACTTGTAGTCCGCAGGAGTGCCCCCAACCAAATTGAAAACAATGCCTTTTTGAACTCAAGGCCTTCGACCAAACCTTTGTATTTTCCATTAATCATAACTGCGGTTCCTTTGCCCGGCTTGTAAATAATAAGAATAGCGTCGCCATCTTTTAATTCCGCAGAGAAAAACCCAGTAAACTTGCTTATTTCTTCAGTATTCGTCTTTCCATCACTCACCTTCGCAAACCCTTCTTTTACAGTAGCATTGAATTTCTCTCTCGTTACCTTATTCGAAACGATTTTAAGCTCAGTTGCTTGAACTTCGTTTGCGTTGATTATTGTTGTCCCATTCATCGTTGGACTCGGCAAATAAAGAGCAGCAACATAAAGGTCAATCGTGTACTTCTCTCTCAGGCCCGCGCCATTATAATATAAAATGCTTATCCGCAAGTTCCCCCAATAGAACGTAAGTACTTTACGTAGTTCATCTTTAGCTTTGATTAAAACACAAGCTAAGATGAGAATATTAGATTTTTATAAACGATTTTCCGATGAGGAATCTTGCAAACAGGAATTCATCCAGTTTCGATTGAATGAAGGGATTACATGTAAACGCTGTAAATCATCGAATCACTATTGGAAGAAGAAAAGAGAGCAATGGGAGTGTAAACAACGTAGTTTTCGAACAACCATTAAATCTGGAACTGTGATGGAAAATAGTAAATTTTCTTTTCAATATTGGTTCATTACAATGCACTTACTGAGCTGTACTAAAAAAAGTTTTTCAGCTAAGGAAATTCAACGAGAACTTGGACATAATAGGTATCAACCTATTTGGGAAATGGCTCACAAAATACGGAGCGTAATGGGATTAAGGGACAATCTTTACACGCTTGGTAATGAGATTGAGTTGGATGACGGCTTCTTTTATACAGTTGATATCAATAGAGATCATGATGAACCATTAAAGCGAGGTAGAGGAAGTCAACGACAGACCACGGTTCTAGTTATGGCTGAGTCAAAAGATGTTGAATTGACTCAGCTTAATAAGAAACATAAGGATCAAAAGAAGTTTGGCTTCCTTAAAATGAAAGTCATTTCAGGAGGTTTTTCAGAGAAATTATTTACCCCAAAAGTGAACGAAAGCATTGATCCAAATACAGTGATCAAGTCTGACGGATCGACAAGTTACTCTGAATTGAAAAATGATTTTGACCACCGCCCAGAAACGATACCAAAAAAGGAGGCTGGAAAGATGTTGCCGTGGGTTCATAAAGCAATTAGCAATGCAAAAAGATTGTTACTCGATGTTCATCACAGAATTGATGATGACTTTCTGCAGAACTACCTTAACGCCTATGTGTTTAAATTAAACAGAAGGTACTTTATTAACCTGTTCGACAGAGTGTTAGTCGCTGCTGTGACACAAATATGGAATTGCCTTGGGGAAACATGCGGATAAGCATTTAATATAAATTAGTTCTTTTAATATCCATTTGAGACTTGAAAGAAGCCCCAGAAACTGTTTTAGCTTGTGAAAAAAGAGAACCAGCGACCAATACTGTAATAATTTGTAGAATTGAACTTTTCATAACAATGATTTTAGTTATTGAATACAAAGCATAAAGCACGTGTGACTATCATTTTTAAATCAGCAACCTACTCCATATCTCTTCGTACTTTAAGAAGATTTGCCACAAACTATTTTCTTTTGTCTCGTTCTCTTGCCCTCACAAATCAAGAGCAACTCTTCCATTCGGATAATCTAATTCCTCAATTGAAAAAGGATTAGTTGCATTTTCCGAAACTACAATCCAGCTATTTTAAAGATTCAAAAAATTGTTGATTATCCCTTTTCCTAGAGGCGTCAATATTGATTCAGGATGAAATTGAACACCGTAAAAGTTCTTTGATTTGTTTTCAATCGCCATTATGACATTTTCGCGCGATCTAGAAACAATATCAAAATCACCTTCAGTATTTACAGCCCAACTGTGGTAAAGCCCAACTTCAATCTCAGACGGAAAGCCTTGAAAAAGCAAGGAAGATTCTAGTTGAATCATTTCTCCAACGCCGTGTTTAACTTGTTTCTGATTGTATAACGAACCTCCAAGGTACTCAGCCATAGCTTGCATCCCGAGGCAAACACCAAACACTGGACGCACTCCATCTGATAAGCGAATCACTTCCATTAAAGCTCCAGAATCCACAGGCAAGCCCGGGCCAGGTGACAAAACAATCTTGTCGTACAAGTCAAGAGTCGAACAATTCAACTGATCGTTCAATACTACATCCACGATAGCCCCTTCAGCCTCTAAATAGTGACAAAGGTTGTACGTGAATGAATCGTAATTATCTAATAAGAGGATGCGCTGCAAGTATTTCTTTTTATGTAAACTTGCACAAAAATAAGAAAGATGAAAAAGGTTTTACAAATTCCTGGTGCTCCATCACCAATTGGACCGTACAGTCAGGCAATTTTAAAGAACGATACCTTGTACGTCTCAGGTCAAATCCCAATCGATCCTGCTACAGGAAACCTAGTAGATTCGTCGGTTGCGGCATCAACTAGACAAGTAATGGAAAATATTTGTGCCTTATTAAAAGAAGCAGATATGACTACTGAAAATATTGTTAAATGTTCTATCTTTTTAAAAGACATGGACAGTTTTAGTGCGGTAAATGAAATATACGGTGAATATTTTCGTTCAAATCCACCAGCAAGAGAAACAGTACAAGTAGCCAAGCTTCCTTTGGATGTTGAGGTTGAAATTTCTTGTATTGCTATCAAGTAAACCACTTGGAATCTAACTTCAAATACAAACTTAGTGTCATCATTGTTAATTACAATGTAGAATACTTCGTAGACCAATGTTTAAACTCTGTAAAAGCTTCTATCACTAATCATCCGATAGAAGTGATTGTAATTGACAATGCTTCCATTGATGGTTCTGTAGATCTTCTAGAAGAAAAATATTCAGAATTAAAATTGATTTTCAACAAAGAAAACGTTGGATTCTCAAGAGCAAACAATCAGGGAATTGACATCTCTCAAGGAGAATACGTATTGCTTCTAAATCCAGATACTGTTGTCGAGGAATCCTCTTTTGAAAAGGTGATCAACTTTATGGACAAGCATCCTGACGCTGGAGGGCTTGGCGTTAGAATGATTGATGGAAAAGGGCATTTTTTACCAGAATCAAAAAGAGGCCTACCTACTCCAATGGTTGCGTTTTACAAGATTTTTGGTCTTTCGCGAATATTCCCAAAATCAAAAAGATTTGGGCAATATCATTTAGGACATTTATCTGAATTTGAGACCAATAAAATTGATGTTTTAAGTGGGGCTTTCATGCTCATGCGCAAAAAAGCTCTGGACAAAGTCGGCAACCTCGATGAAGATTTCTTTATGTACGGTGAGGACATCGATTTGTCGTACAGAATTCAAAAAGGAGGCTACAACAATTATTATTTCGCTGACACATCAATCATTCATTACAAAGGAGAAAGCACAAAGAAAAGCTCGGTTAATTATGTCTTTGTTTTTTACCGTGCCATGATCATTTTTGCAAAAAAGCACTTCTCTGGAAACAACGCTGGACTTTTTTCATTCTTAATCAATTTAGCCATTTATTTCCGAGCTACAATAGCAATTTCAGGAAGGTTTATCAAGCGAATAACATTGCCCGTTATTGATTTAATATATATCGTTTGTGGTCTATTTGCATTGACGAACTATTGGAAAATGTCGAACATTGAATTTCCAGAAGAACTCATCAAGTATTCAATTCCAATCTACGGAATTACTTGGGTAGGAATTGTGTTTTTCAATGGCGGATATGATTACCCAACGAAAATCTTGAAATATTTAAAAGGAACCGTTATCGCAACGGCTGTCATCTTGATTGCATATGCAGTCCTACCAAAATCGCTTCAATTCTCAAGGCTATTCATCTTTTTTGGAGCGGCTTGGGTATTGGCTTTTTACATTATTTCAAGGATCTTCATGCACTTCGGTTTTGGCGGTAAATTCAAATTAAGGAATAACGACAAAAAATCATTTGTAATTATTGGGAATGAATCGGAAGCCATAAAAACCAAAGAACTACTTGTTCAAACACAAGAAAAATTAGGGGAGATAATATCTTTTAGTTCGATTGAAGAGTTCAAAAAAACAGGCCGGAAAATAGATGAAATTATTTTTTGTTCGGGCAGTCAATCGTATGGGGAAATAATTGCAACGATGTCAAACGAAAAGGAGAACACGTATGACTTTAAGATCTCTCCGAATGACAGCAACCACCTTATCGGGAGCAATTCAATTGACACCGCTGGAGAGCTTTACATTCTAAATCTAAATACTCTTGTGAGCAATGAGAACAAGAGAAAAAAACGTCTTTTTGATTTACTGATTTCAACGGGACTTTTGATCACACTTCCATTCCTGATTTTCCTATTCAAAAACAAAATCAAATACGTTAAAAATATTGGAAACATTTTCATTGGTAAAAAATCATTCATTGGGTTTTCTAATGAGTTAACAATGAAAGATGTGCGATTACCAAGAATCAAACAAGGGTTAATCACACCGGACGATCCATTTCAACATGCAGACTCAAGCGTTCGTCAAAAACTAAACCTCTTGTATGCAAGGGATTACTCTATGCGCAAGGACTTTTCTATCGTTTGGAAGACCTGGCAAAAATTAGATAACTAATTCATTCTCTTTCCCCTTGCCTAAAACGAATTTTCGCTTATTTTTGTAGTCGTAAATTTCAACATTAAATAAATCTATGGCGCAAATAGAAATCCGCCTCCCAAAAATGGGAGAAAGTGTAACCGAAGCAACAATTACGAATTGGTTGAAGAATATCGGTGACACAATTGAAATGGATGAACCTTTAGTAGAAGTTGCGACTGACAAAGTCGATAACGAACTTCCTTCTGAAGTAGAAGGCGTATTGGTTAAACAATTATTCGGTATAGACGAGGTTGCTCAAGTTGGCGATGTAATTGCTATAATCTCTACTGATGGTGCTGCTCCTGCTGACGATGCAAATGCCCCTGCTGCGAAGGCAGACGTAGTATCAAATGTTGCCGCTGCTGAAATAATTGCAGAAGTAGAAACCGTTGCCGCAAGTGTAAATGGCTCTGGCACAATGGATAAAAACGGTCCGACAGGAAAATTTTATTCACCTCTTGTTAGAAGCATCTCTGAGAAAGAAGGCATTTCAATGACAGAATTGGAATCAATTTCTGGTTCCGGACAAGGAGGAAGAGTTACAAAGAAAGATATTATGGCTTTCATCTCAGGTGATCGTAAAGCTACTGTTGCTTCCACTCCAGCTCCGGCTGCTAGTGATAATAGTGATGCTTCAAAACCAGCAAAAGTAATTACCGCTGCTCCAACTGGAGGAGGGTTCTTGTCAAACATTAAAGAGCCTATCGTTATTGCCGGACCAGATGATGAAATCATCGAGATGGACAGAATGCGAAAATTAATCGCAGACCACATGGTTATGTCTACACATGTTTCGCCACACGTAACGAGTTACGTTGAAGCTGATGTGACCAACATTTGGAACTGGAGAAAGAAGGTGAAGAACTCATTCATTGAAAAGGAAGGTGAAAACATTACGTTTACTCCAATCTTCATGGAAGCAATTGTCAAGGCGATTAAAGATTTCCCAATGGTTAATGTTTCAGTTTCTGGAACACAGATTATTAAAAGAAAGCATATTAATATCGGTATGGCTACTGCTCTACCATCAGGAAATTTGATTGTTCCTGTGATTAAAGATGCAGACAGAATGAATTTGACTGGTTTAACTAAATCAGTTAATGAAATGGCCAACAAAGCGAGAAATAATAAACTGAGTTCAGATGATATTCAAGGTGGAACATATACAGTCACAAATGTAGGTACGTTTGGAAACGTTATGGGAACTCCAATTATCAACCAGCCTCAAGTCGCGATTCTTGCTCTTGGTGCAATTAGAAAAGTTCCTGCGGTAATTGAAACTCCCGATGGAGATTTCATTGGAATTCGACACAAAATGTTCTTGTCTCACTCTTATGACCATAGAGTTGTTGATGGTGCATTGGGCGGAATGTTTGTTAAAAGAGTTGCTGATTACCTTGAACAATTTGATGTCTCAAGAGAAATATAATTTGATAGAACCATGAGAAAATTGATCCTACTATTTATTCTAATGCCACTTTTGTCAATTGGACAAATGACGGAATTAGAAGTTCGTAAGCTTGCAAACACCGCATCCGAGCAAGAAATTGTAATGTTGAGTTCTGAGATGATCCAGCAAAACTTCCTCGTTCATGCGGACATTTTAGTCGATAGATTGATTTCTCTCAAACCTGATAATACAAATTACAATTACCGTAAAGGATATATCGCTATCTACTCAAGAAGTGATTATGCTGGAGCGATTGAATACTTCAAGAAGGCTACACTTGGGGTTAAGAAAAATTTCGATCTCTATTCCCATAAAGAAACAGGAGCTCCATTTGATGTCTATTACTATTTAGGCAAATGTTATCATATCAATGATGATTTAGACAAGGCACGTGAATTTTACAATTTATTCCTTGCCAATTCGAAAAAGAAATCAATTAATATTGCGAACTCTCAACTGGGCTTAAAACAATGTGATGTTGCGGAACGTGAATTCAAAAATCCAAAAAGCGCAATTGTAAAAAACATTGGTGAAGCAATTAATGGTCCTGGTCCAGATTATGCTCCAGTTGTGTCTTTGGATGGAAATTCAATTTACTTTACATCAAGAAGAAAATGGGACGACAGACTTGAAACTAAGTTTAGAGATCCAATGTTGTACAACTATCCGGAAGATATCTTTGTTTCATATGCTGATTTTGAGGGTGACTGGACACCCCCTACCCGATTGGAATTTTGTGTTGATTCATTAAATGAAGCTACAATTAGTGTAAGTTCTGATGAGAGAAGAATTTATGTTTATCAAGACATTACCGGTGCCGGAGATATTTATTACTCTGATATTAAGGATAATGATAGATTTGGAGACATTGTGAAATTACAGCACGAAGAAGTAAATACTGAATATTGGGAAACGCATTGTACAATAACACCTGATGGTCAAAACATGTATTTCGCTTCTGACAGACCTGACGGGTATGGTGGACGCGATATTTATCGAATTGTAAAACTGCCGAATGGAGAATGGAGTAAGGCTCAAAATATGGGTCCTGAAATAAACACTCCAAATGACGAAGACTCACCGTTTATTGCTGTTAACAATAAAACACTATATTATTCTAGTAATGGAGAAACAAGCATGGGAGGATTCGATGTATTCGTTACTTTTCGAGATGATCAAAACACGTGGTCAACTCCTACGAACATGGGATTCCCGATCAACTCAACTGGAGATGATATATTTTACACAACGACTATTGATGGACTTAAAGGTTACTTATCTTCATTTAGAAAGGGTGGATACGGTGAAAAAGACATCTATGAGATTCAAAACGATTACTTGGGTAACAATCCGATCAGTTCAATTAAAGGACAATTTCTGATGATTGACGGAACCCCTGTTCCAGACAATGTTTCTGTTAAAATCAGATGTACTAATTGTAAGATTGAAAGTGACAAAGAAATCAACCCTAGAATTAAATCTCAAAGTATGTTCTTCGCTGTAATTAAGCGTTGTAAGGATTACGAAGTTGACTATTACCAATCCGGAACGCTTTTGAGAACAGAGAAATTGGTTACGAGTTGCAACAACGAAAATGAAGAAATTAATCTTAAGGAATACATAGGGGAATATGCTTTAGTAGGAACTGTTGCAGATGATAAAACATTAGAATACTTGAAAGGAGCTGTTGTTTCATTCTTAGATCCAGAAACAGATCAGTTAATTAAAACCTTTACAATGGATGCAAATGGAGCATTTGTATCAGATATTTTGAAAGAAAATATTCCTGGAGATAGAATTGCATTCAACATTAAAGTTGAAAAAGAAGACTACTTAACTCAAACGTTCAAATTAGATAGTGTTCTAGGTTTCTTTCCAACTCTTAAGCTTGATTATTTAATTACGAAGAATGAGATTGGAATTGATATTGGAGCTGTTTTCGATTTGAACCCAATTTACTTTGATGTGGACAAGTCGAACATTAGACCAGACGCAGCTATGGAGTTGGATAAAATTGTAAAAATCATGAATGAGAACCCTTCTATTAAAATTGAATTGGGATCACATACGGATTGCAGAGCATCTAAAGGATACAACAAAGCCTTATCCGGAAGAAGAGCAACATCTTCAGCTCAGTATATCAAATCAAGAATCACTAATCCTAAACAGATTTACGGTAAAGGATACGGTGAGTCTAAATTGGTAAATGATTGTGGATGTGAAGGAAGTGTTGTTTCTGATTGCTCTGAAGAAGAGCATCAAGCAAACAGAAGAACTGAATTTAAAATTGTTAAATAAAATTTATTCAGGGGGAAGCCTCATTAGGATAGTCAATTAGTAATACTAGGCTAACTTTTTGTTTAACTAAATGGAAATATGTAACATTATAAAAGTAATGCCGTATCAAAGTTTACAAATTGATATGTTTTAAAACTATTCATTATGAAATTGAATTCGATTCTTCTTACTATTTTAACAGTTGTCATTACAACAGCCGCTCAATCGCAGATTACGGAAGAAATGGTTAGAAACATTGCAGCTAGTGCAGACGAGCCAGAGTTGGTGATGCAGAGCTCAACCCTTACTCAAGAAGGGTATTTGTTTTATGCGGAAATCTTAGCTGATAAATTATTGCAAATAAACCCTCAAAATCCAAATTACCATTATCGTAAAGGTTTTTTGATGTTGGAAATCCATAAGGATTATGAAGGAGCTATTCCTCATTTTGCAATGGCAACTAAAGACATCGATCCAAATTTCGATATGTATTCGCACAAAGAGACAAGTTCTCCCCCAGATGCCTTTTATCATTTAGCAATGTGTTATCACTTAAACGAAGACATTGACAAAGCTGTAGAGAACTATAATAAGTTCAAAGAATTTTCAAATATGAAATCAGAGCTTTTGCCAGTTACGGAATTAAGACTTAAACAATGTGCTGAAGCTAAAGAACAAATGGCTAAGCCTGTAAATGTTCGACTCCAAAATATGGGACCAACGATTAATACTGAGTTCCCTGAATACAGCCCAGTTGTATCGCTGGACGGTTCGGCACTTTACTTTACTTCTAGAAGAGCTTGGGCAAATGACGAAACAAACGAATTTAGAGATTTAGCAATTAATCAATATCCTGAGGATGTTTATGTAAGTTATTTGGATTTCGATTCTACATGGACAGAGCCAGTAAGACTTGATTTTTGTAAGCCTAAAAGAAATGAGGCTTCTATTTCTATGAGTTCTGATGAACGTAAAATTTATCTGTATGAGGATTCAACTGGAAATGGTGACATTTTCACAACTGATTTCTTTCACGCTAAATTTCAAGACATCGAGGAGTTAGATATGAAAAATGTTAACACTAAGTATTGGGAAACACACTGTATGATGTCTCACGATCAAAGACGTTTCTTCTTTGTTTCTGACCGTCCGGGTGGATTTGGTGGCCGTGATATCTATGTAATGGAACGCAAGAAAAATGGTAAATGGACGAATCCTAAGAACTTAGGACCTGGAATCAACTCACCAAATGATGAGGATGCACCATTCATTTCAGTAGATAACAGAACATTATACTATTCTTCAGATGGAGAAAAAAGTATTGGAGGTTTCGATATTTTTAAAAGTGAAATGCAAGATGATAGTGTTTGGGTTTCAGGGACAAACCTTGGCTACCCTTTCAACTCTACCAATGATGACATTTTCTACACCACTACCCTAGATGGCCGAAGAGGTTACATGACTTCTTATAGAAAAGACGGACAAGGTGAAAAAGATATCTATGAAATCTACAATGATTATTTAGGTCTTAAAGACATTGCCGTTTTAAAAGGATTAATCAAAACAGTTGATAACAAGCCTATTCCAGAAGAGTTCGCGATCAATGTGAAACTCATCTGTATGGATTGTGGTTCTGAAGGTGATGTTCGACAGGTCTTTCCACGTTTGAGAGATGGTGTATTCATGACTGGACTTCAACCTTGTAAAACTTACAAATTAGAGTACATGAACTTGACGGATAGCTTATTGATGGGGGAAGATTCATTTACGACTCTTTGTGATGAAGCTTATCAAGAAGTTTACAGAGAGCTTCTATTGGATGTAGACAAGAGAATTATCATTATTCCTGAGGATACAATCACAATACCACCTGTTATTGTTCAACCATTCAATAACTTAGAGTTTATGCATTACTTTGCCTATAACAAAAATAAGCTGTCTGTAACGAAAGGTAAATTGAAGAAATTCATGAAAGAAATTGAGAAACAAATAGAAGGTGGTCGTGAGTCAATCACTTTGAATATCTACTCTTCTGCATCTACTGTACCAACGAAAACATTTGGAACAAATGAGAAGTTGACTAAAGTTAGAGCTGAAAACATGAAGTACGATGTTATTGCATACTTCGAGAATAACGAAGAATTCAAAGGAAAAGTGAATGTGGTAATTGTTACTGCTATCGTTCAAGGTCCTGATTACGTTAAAGATGCTACGAATAAAGAGAAGTATTTTCCTTACCAGTACGTAGGCCTTAAAACAGAATAATAAAAGTAAAAGCCCAGATACGGGAGCCAAAAAGCTACCCTACCCTATTTAAAAGCCTGTCTTGATTAACAAGACAGGCTTTTTTTTGCACTACTCTTCCCTATCATTCTTATATTTGAGACATGAATATTTCCTTAACAAAATCGCTTGCCATTTTCGATATCGAAGCTACTGGACTTAGTGTAACTCATGACCGTATTGTTGAATTGGCAGTTGTTAAAATTGCACCTGATGGAACGCAAGAAAATTACCTTCAACGTTTCAATCCAGAAATTCCAATTCCTAAAATCGTAAGTGAGATTCACGGAATCTATGAGGAAGACATTAAGGATGCTCCTACTCTTAAAGAAGGACTGCCAGAATTAGAAGCTTTCTTAAAGGATTGCGATTTTGCAGGGTACAATTCAAATAAATTTGATTTACCAATGCTTGCCGAAGAATTACTTCGTGCAGGAAGCTCATTCGATCTATCAGGCAAAAAACACATCGACGTTCAAAACATCTTCCATAAAATGGAGCAACGAACTTTAGTTGCAGCATATCAATTTTACTGTCAAAAAGATTTAAAGAATGCGCACAGTGCTCTTGCAGATGCCCAAGCCACTTGGGAAGTCTTAGATGCTCAAATAAAGCATTATGACCAACTTAAAGAAGACGTTGACTTCCTTGATGAGTTTTCACGTCACGGAAACGTTAAACGTGCGGATTTCGCGGGAAGGCTTGCAATCAATGAAAATGGCGATGTTGTTTACAATTTCGGAAAACAAAAAGGTAAAACGGTAAAAGAGGTCATGATAAATGAGCCAGGTTATTACGGCTGGATGATGTCAGCTGATTTCCCATTATACACCAAACAGTGTCTTAAAGCTGAAATGGACAGGATCAAAGCAGAAAGTTCTCAAAACGAATTAAAGGGGTTTGATAACAAACTAGATGCTCTTAAAAATAAATTCAAGAAATGAAAATCATTTGTATAGGTCGTAATTATGCGGATCACGCGAAGGAGATGAACTCGCCTATTCCTTCAGTCCCGATGTTTTTCATGAAGCCTGATGTAGCTATTTTACGTCCAGGAACTCCTTTTTATTACCCTAATTTTTCGAAGGATATACATTTTGAATGCGAATTGGTCGTAAAAATAAATCGTGTAGGAAAAAACATCTCACAACGATTCGCTCACAAATATTACAGCGAGATTGGACTGGGTATTGACTTTACGGCTAGAGACTTACAGAAACAATGCAAAGAAAAAGGACATCCATGGGAGATTGCAAAATCTTTTGAAGGGAGCGCTCCTCTGTCAAAAGATTTCATCGATAAAAGCACACTTGATCTTGCCGATGTTCAATTTAGCTTAACTCAAAATGGAACGCAAGTCCAACTGGGCTCAACGAAGGACATGATTTTCAATATCGATCAATTAATTGCTTACGTTTCTCAGTTTATGACTTTGAAAAAAGGAGACCTAATCTATACTGGAACTCCAGCAGGTGTTGGTCCAATTGCTATTAATGATGAGTTGAAAGGATTTATTGGTGAAAAGGAAATGTTTATGGTAAGGGTTAAATAGAGTTATGAGCTTGAGACTAAAGGTTAGAAAACCATTTCGAATCACTTATAACTCATCGCTTATAATTCATAACTAAAAACCTATTTCCCAGATCCTTTAAAAATAATCAAGATTGTGTAAAGCATAATCTTCAAATCCAGGGATAGCGTTCTATTCTTAAGGTATAAGAGGTCAAACTTCATTCTGTCTAACATTTGCTCAACGTTTTCAGCATACCCGTATTTAACTTGTCCCCAAGATGTAATTCCCGGACGGACTTTGGTTAACTCCAAGAATTGAGGTTCAATCTTAACAATTTGATCAATATAAAATTGACGCTCTGGACGTGGCCCAACCAAAGACATATCTCCAATCAAAACATTGTAAAATTGAGGAAATTCATCGAGTCTCGTTTTTCGCATGAAACGGCCAATTTTAGTAATTCTAGGATCGTTTGACGAGGACAATTGAGGTCCTGCTTTTTCGGCATTCACAACCATTGTTCTGTACTTCACAATTTTAAATGGACGTCCATTCTTACCTACTCTTTCCTGTAAAAAGAAGATTGGTCCACGAGAAGAAGACTTCACCAAAACGGCCAGAACAATAAACATTGGTGTAAACACGATCAATGAAATAATCGATGCTACGATATCAATAACACGCTTAAAGGTTCGCTGCCATACCGGCATCACTTCAGAGTTCACTTCAATTAACAGTGCTCCAAAAATATTATTCATATCAACCGTTCCTGACAAAATATCGTACATATCTGGTAGAACACGGATCTTGACATCCCCTACTTCCAATCGGGAGATAATCGATCGAATCTTGTCATGTTCCGTACTTTCTAGCGCAATAATAACTTCTTCGATTTCATTATCAATCAGCACATTTTCAATATCTTCGATGTGACCGAGGTATTGAATCTTATCTTCCAAAAGTCTGTCAACCCCATTTATATTAACGAATCCAATAAATTTATGTCCAATTCCTTTCGGCAGATCTTGAATTTCATTATAAATCTCAACGGCCTTTTGACTCCCACCAATAATCAATGTTTTGAAACCAGACTTTTTAGAGTGAATCCGTTTAACAATGTAGCTGACCAAAATAAATCGAGGAACAAAAACAACGGAAAACTGAATGGCAAATAGAACAAAGAGCGATTTATAATATTGCTTGTAACCGCTAATTTCGTCATCAATAAGAAGTAAGAAGAAAATAACGACAACTCCCAAAAGCGTTCCAATGAAAGTCAGATTGATCGTTTTTAATCGGTACAATCTTCGAACATCTTGATACGTTCCTTGTAAGAGATAAATGAAGAGCCAAATCAAGGGCACTAACAATATTCCTAGATAAAATGAGGTGTTTACCGTAAATTCCTCGCCTTCAATGCTCGTCTTTCTATAAAAATAGAACAACGCCCATCCTGAGCATGAGAATGCCCAATCAAGAAGAATAAGAAGAAATGTGAGGAGACGTGAATTCATTTAAAAATGCACCACTTTTATATTATCAATATTAATCTCTCCATCATCAATTCCTTCAGGCAATAATGATTCAAATGTCACTTGAAAATCGCTTCCCGCTGGAGAACCAGAAATGATCGTTTGCATATCGATATAGATTTTTTTCCAAGTAACGATCACGCTGTCTGGATCTTGTCTATTGAATTGAACATTTGGATTTTCAACTACTTCTCCGTTGCTTTCAGAAACCACTCCTGTCAAAACATCCAGTGTAGTATGGTAATCAAGCTCTAAATAAACCTCCGCTCCTGACTGAGGAAATGGTGTAACTGGAGAGAAGTCTGTTCTTGCAATCCAATTTGGGAATGAACTATTAAGCGTCACACGTCCAAAAGTGTTTTCATTAATAGATGAAATGTGCACCGCTGGATCTGCTGATGGCACTACTGATGCAGCAGAATTCACACTCTGTAAAATTCCGATATTAGTGAGGTCTTCAAAATCAATTATGTGAAATTGAGTTTCGGTATAATAGTTTGTGACTGGATTCAGAGTAATCGTGTCGTTCTGAATTAAATTTGTTGTAATCTCGTACGGCACCATGAACGGATAAATTCTTTTGGTTGCTGAAATCCCATTGTTTCTGATGGTTGGATAAAGGGTGATTTTTCTATTATCCCCACTGACCAAAAGAGGTATTTTAAAGGGAACTTCGAATACACCAATCAATTTATCATCGACATAAACCCAAGCATCAGAAATGTTTTCAGTAAGAACACCTTCATAGGGACTCCCTGGACCGTTCGCAATGAGATCCCACTCATTCACCTTTAGCCATACAGCATCTGGATTGTTTTTAACACATGACGTAAGGATTGCCAAGCTGGCTAAAAAGATTAAGAATGCTTTCATACTAGTTCCATTTAATTAGTAAATCCCTTCTGCTTATTTGTCTAAAACAAGCGAGGCCGACGACTTTAATTTATCTACAATTTGTTGTGCCACTTCCAACGCCAATCTCCCATCTTCAATGGAAACGATTGGTGTTGTATCATTTACAATTGCGTCTGCAAAAGTAGATAATTCTTCCTTAATCGCATTTCTATCTTCAATATCCGGTTTATCGAATAAAATTTTCTTTGATGGCTTGCCATTGCCCAATTCTAAAACCATATCAAACGGATCTGGTTCACCTTCTACATCTTCCATTCGCACAACCTCCAATTCCTTTGTCAGGAAATCAACTGAGATGTATGCATCCTTCTGAAAAAACCTTGATTTTCTCATGTTCTTCATTGAGATTCTACTCGCTGTCAAATTTGCCACACACCCGTTGTCGAATTCGATTCGCGCATTTGCAATATCTGGTGTATCACTTACAACAGAAACTCCGGACGCCGAAATCCTCTTAATACCTGACTTTACAACACTTAAAATAGCATCTAAGTCATGAATCATCAAATCAAGAACAACAGGAACGTCCGTTCCACGAGGATTGAATTGAGCCAATC
>JBLHVW010000031.1:0-27375 GCA_047628775.1 Salibacteraceae bacterium
GATGAATTGGATCAATTTGTAAAGGAACTTGAAGACCGATTTGGACCAATTCCAGAAAAAGTCAATGAATTAATGCGCTCATTTAAACTGCGTTGGCTGGCTCAAGAATTGGGTATCGAAAAATTAGTTTTAAAGTCGAACAAAATGATCGGCTATTTCATTGCTAATCCAAAGTCGGAATATTACCAATCACCTATATTTACTAAGGTCCTCGACTACATGCAAAAGAATCCAGCAGTAGCCAAGTTAAGTGAGAGAAATGACCGTCTTCGAATAATTTATGATGATGTTGAGACGCTCACCGTTGCTTACGAACACATCAATAGAATCCTGAAATTATAATAAATGCTCCGTTCTCAAACTAAAACGAAAATTCCTTCGTTAAAATAGCAAATACAACAAAAGTGAGATTATTTCAAGCATTAGCTATTCTACTACTTATCAGTTCTTGTGCCCACAATCGACTAAAGTTTGTGAAGGTCAGCCAAAAAAAAATTGTTAACGTAGAAAACAAAACAATTGATGGAGAAGGATCTAATAATTACAACGAGTCTTCATCAAAGACAACTGTGACGGATTTCGAATCTGAATCAAACAAATTGAAGAAAAATCAAGATGTAGCTCCAGAACATTCCGCTCCCCGAAAACAAGCTCAGCGTTCCGATTCAACAAGTGCAGACGTCGAGCCTGAAGTAAGCGAAGATGTCGTGAATGAAGCATTGGAAGCTGAAGAACATGCCAGAAAGGCCAAAATTTTAGCTATTTCTGCAGTTGTGACACTTTTGGCTGGAAGCATCTTTCTTGGAATAGGACTGCTTGTTTCACTTGTTCTAGCGGCTATCGCAAGAATCCAATACGTTCGGTCCAGAAGATCGAGATTCAACACCGCTAATGGACAAAACGACGAGGAACTTGCCCGAAAATGGCTTATCGCTTATTGGGTATTGATCGCAATTTTTGCAATCCTCGTAATAGCTTTAATACTTCTGTTATTCTGGTGATAATCTTCTGAAATTCTTACCTTCGATGGATGTCGAAAAGGCTCAAGGCTATTGTCTCAGTTACTAACGATCTGTATACGGATCAGCGCGTTCATAAGGTGTGTACTTTCCTTCATAAATCTGGCTACGACGTACTTTTGGTTGGACGCAAACGGAAATCGAGCGTTGAACTTCCGGCAAGGGATTATGCGACAAGGCGAATGCGACTTCTCTTCGAAAAAGGAGCACTATTCTATGCCTTTTTTAATTTTCGTTTGTTCCTCTTTCTTCTTTTCAAAAAAGCAGACGTTCTCGTTTCGAATGATTTGGACACGCTCTTGGCCAATTACATGGCTAAAAAGTTCAAGCGAAAAACCGAATTGGTTTACGATTCCCACGAGTATTTTACAGAAGTTCCTGAGTTAATCAATCGCCCTACGGTTCAGAAGGTTTGGCTCAGAATTGAGCGAATGATTTTCCCAAAATTGACAAAAATTTATACGGTGAACAATTCTATTGCCAAAATTTATGGTGACCTATACACTAAAGAAGTGAAGGTTGTCCGGAATATTTCACCACTCTGGGAACCAAAAAATTTAAAGACCAAATCAGAATTAGAAATACCTGAAAACAAACGCCTCATCATTTTGCAGGGTGCAGGAATCAATATCGACAGAGGAGCAGAAGAAGCCGTTGAAGCAATGTGCCAAATTGATGCCGTTTTGATGGTTGTAGGAGACGGCGATGTTGTTGCTCAATTGAAGGAACGTGTTGTGCAATTGGCACTTGAAAGCAAGGTGGTTTTTTACGGTAAAAAGCCGTACAACGTGATGATGAATTACACCTACCATGCTGATATTGGCCTAACCCTCGATAAGCCAACCAATATGAATTACCGCCTTTCGTTGCCCAACAAAGTCTTTGATTACATGCATACACAAACAGCCGTTGTTGCAACTGAAATCAAAGAAGTGGCGCATGTTATTCGAACCAACGAAATTGGTGAAATCCTTCAAGAATTCACCATTGATAAATTGGCTGAAACGATAAATGCACTATTTGCGGATTCAGAACAATTAGCCAAGTACAAAGCCAATTGCTTGAAAGCCGCGCAGGTTGAAAACTGGGAGAACGAAACCAAAATTTTGGAAACCATTTACAAGGGAACTTCTGGCAAATAAAAAACTCCATATCGTTTCATTTGATGTTCCCTATCCAGCGGATTACGGCGGAGCAATTGACGTCTTTTATCGCTTGAAAGCATTGCATAAATTAGGCCTTAGCATTACGCTACATTGCTATGAATACGGAAGACCGCAACAAGATGAACTTTTAAAATACGCAGAAACGGTTTATTATTATCCTCGGAAAAAATCCGTTTTTGATAGCATTGGAAGAACGCCATTTATCGTCAAAACGAGAAATTCGGCAGAACTAATGGCGAACCTTTGCAAAGACGACTCCCCTATCCTATTTGAAGGTCTTCACACCTGTTATTCTTTGAATAACGAACGCTTTAAAAACAGAACAAAAATCGTTCGAACACACAATATCGAACATGAATATTATGCAGAACTCGCAAAGAACAACCGAGGATTAACGAAGCGATTTTATTCTGGTGAAGCACGAAAATTAAAAAAGTTCGAATCCCAGTTAAACTATGCAAATCATATTCTTGCAATTAAAGAATCTGATGCAGTTCATTTCAAGCAATATTCCAATTCAGTTCAAGTACTTCCGGCGGCATCAAAAGCGATTTCCAAAAGCCCTCAACAAGCCACCGACGCTTTCTTCTTATTCCACGGAAACCTCTCCGTTGAAGAGAATGAAATTGGTGCAAAATGGCTCATCAATGAAGTTTTTTCACCTCTTAACCCAGAAAAAACGTTGAAAATTGCGGGAAAAGAGCCTTCGCCAAGTTTAATTGAAATTTGCGAAGAACACAATGTTGAACTGATTCCCAACCCTTCAGAAGAGGCAATTCAAGCACTTATTCAAGCAGCAAGAGTTCATGTCTTCTATTCCAGTCAGGCAACGGGTGTTAAACTAAAATTGATAAATTCGCTCTCTTCATCTGGACATATCGTTGTTAATGAAAATATGATTCTTGGCACGAACTTAGAAGGTCTTTGTTCACTAGCAATAGATGCGGAAGAATTTCAAAGTTTGATTCAGAATAAAATAAAAACCGAATTACCAGAAGACGAATTTCAGTCAAGGATTTCATTTTTGAATGAAAACTACAGCACCGAAAAAAATTGCCACATAATACTTAAGCTCCTATGAAAACAATCGTCCTTATTCTAGCCTTATTTCCACTTACGCTCAATGCACAAATTGACGGAGAATGGTATACTAGTTTCTTAATAATGGGAACTCCAGGAAATATCAAAATTGAAATAAAATCAACTTCCCCGTCATCAATCCTTCTTTCTGAAAGTGATGGAGCTTATGGACCCATTCCAGTTGATGAGCATAAAATTGAAGACAAGAAAATCACTTTTAAGTGGAAGGCAATCAACCTTTCGTTTCAGGGTGTTTATTCTGCAAAACAAAGTACAATTAAAGGAGAAATGAATCAAAACGGAATTAAATGGGATGTTTTGTTTACAAAAGAACGGCCTAAGAATGCAATTCTTAATAGACCACAAGAACCAAAAGGGCCTTTTGATTATACTATTGAAAAGGTTAAAATCAAAAATGGTAAGAACACAATCGGTGCGACATTAACGTTGCCAAAGGATTTTTCTGAATCAACATCAATTGTGGTTCTAGCTTCTGGATCAGGTCCACAAAATAGAGATTGTGAGATTGTCGGTCATAAACCATTTTGGGTAATCGCAGATCATCTTGCGACAAATGGAATTGGAAGTCTTCGGTTTGACGACAGAGGAATTGGTGAAAGTTCAGGTATATTTGCCGATGCTGACCTTTCAGATTTTGCTTCGGATGTAGTCGCTTGTGTGAAATACCTGCGAAAAGAGAAGAAGTACAAAACAAACAAAATCGGACTTGCTGGCCATTCAGAAGGAGGAATGCACACCTTGATGGCGGCTACGTCTTACAAGAAAGTTGACTTTATCATGCAGCTTTCTTCTGTTGGAACAAATGGTGCTGATGTACTAATCGAGCAACAATATCTTATTCCTATTAAGTCAGGCGCAACAGAGGAGGAGGCGCGTTGGAATCAATCTATATACGCAGGAGCTACAGACATTATAAACAATTACAACGAGAAAAAAGCTGTTGAACCATTGACTGAATTTTTAGCAAAAAAGTACGATAGCGCAAATCAAGAATACAAAGAATCAACGGCAAAAGAAGTCTTCGTTGCTTCAAGTTTGGCCTTTATAAATAATGATTGGGCCAGAAGTTTTATGCAGTTCAATACTCACGATTATTTAAAAAAATTGAAAATTCCATTGTTCGCAGCAACGGGTTCTGAAGACATCCAAGTTCCGCCTGTATCCAATTTAGCTGTGTTCAATGCGTATCGTGGGGCAAATTCACAAATCGCATCAATGGGTGGATTAAATCACTTAATGCAACATTGTGACGAGTGTACCCTTGAAGAGTACGGTTCGTTGGAAGAAACGTTCTCTGTTGAGCTTATGGACATGATGGTGGCGTGGATAAATGAGTTGGATTGAGTTTTCTGCTGATTGATAACAACACTCCGTTGGATGGAAATGGGCTCGAACGAATGGAAATCTATTCAGTTAACGGAGAGGGTGTCTTTTATCGTAAATTCATCTCTTAAGGTAATGAACATTCAATTAACATTGAACACCTTGAATCGGGAATGTATTTGGTGGAATTGCTATTTCTAATGGTCAGGCGCAGGTCAAAAAGATACGTTTGAGGTAAGCCAAAAACCATCCTTTACTCATTAACCTTAACAACTCTTTTTCTCAAAATAACCGTATTCTCGATTTGCATCTGAATGAAGTAAACACCATTTGCAAAGGCCGATAAGTCCGCGACTAATTGGTTTTTCTCAAATTTTAAGGTCTTTATCTCGGTGATTTCTCCCATCATATTAATGATTTGAAGGTTCATCTTTTCAGGATCGAAATCAATTCCAGTGATGATAACTTGACCCGTTGTTGGGTTCGGATACAGCTCAAAGTCATCTGCGTTGATCTCTTCCAAACTCGCGGTTGAATTCAACGAATCGTGCGCCAAACACATATTTGGTGTTCCAAATCCCGTGTAGATATTCGGAACCAAGTAGGTGTTTCCACTTTGACGGATCGCAGTCATCAATTCTAAGACCGTGCTTTGCGGATTTGCCTCCATTAAACAGGCCATTGCTCCTGCCATTAATGGACATGAAAACGACGTTCCACTTCCAAAGGTAATATCTCCCCATTCTGCTACCAAAGCAGCGTTCAAACCTCTCGCCATAATATCCGGTTTCACTTGATTATCGGCCGATGGACCTACCGATGAAAAGTCGGCATACCAACCTTGATCATCAAGTGCACCAATACACAAACAGCTGTCAGCATCGCAAGGCGTTGAGATCGTACTTGGACCACCATTTCCAGCGGAAGTCAAAACCAAAATCCCTTTTGAAACTGCCGCGTTCACACCGATTGAAGCAATTGTAGTTACACCATCCAATTCAGAATAATCGTGGTTATCTGCTGGATTATCGAAGTCTTTGTAGCCCAATGAAATCGTTGCAATATCTGCTCCAACTGAATCAGCTCTTTCCAAAGCGAAGACCAAATCGAATTCTTCAACAAGTGTTTCTGAAGCTACATTTTCTGAAACGTAAAGCGCAATGTCAACTTCAACGGCTGTAGCTGAAATTGGATTCGTACCATTACTTTCTGCAACAATACATGAGCTTACAGCAGTTCCGTGTCCACTGTATTGATACACATCTGATGTTCCAGTAAGAATGTCATAAGTGTCAATTACCCGGCCTTCAATGAATGTCGAATCGAAATAAGGAATCGTGTCCATACCTCTAAAACCCGCATCAATTACGGCAATAAAAATTCCATTCCCGTTGTATCCCATATCGTGAAGGCAGTCCAATCCTATTTGTTCAATTTGGTTTTGGGCAGGTCCGTAATCGGCTTTTACCTCATCGATTTCGCCCCATTTGCTCGCTCCTTTCAACGGTGTAATAGATTTGCTAACCGTGATGTCTTTTATGAATTTGTAGGTGTTCTTCAACTCCAATTCCGAAGTGCTTGTAATCAATGTAAGCCCATTCAACCATCTGGAAACGTTCATTACCGCTCCTTCCGTTTTCAAAAAATCAATGTACGTTTGGTTTACTTGCTTGTCTCTTTCATCCAAGGCGACATTGTTCTTTTTCCGCCTTTGAATTGCACGGTCGGACAATTGAACGAATTCAGAACTTCCTTTGTCTTTGAAATAAACGATAAGCGTGTCTTGCGCATTCAGGTATTGAAACGCCAAAAGCGAAATAAGGAGGAGCGTTATTTTCATGCTTCTAATTTACGCCAAAGGATTGAATTAATAAATTCGAAAATGTATTCGGTTTTTATTATTGACTCATCCTTTAATTCCTTCTCTTGAAATGCAATTGACTTCAGTAATGAACGTCCAGTTCGCAATCTTGAGTGCATTATCTTTAATTAAGCCTGCCTTGCAGCTTCATTGTCCGAGAAGATGAACTGGGATACGAAAAGTGAACTGTTGGAAGTTGGCCTAAGATCAACCCTCAAAATAGGGATGACTTCTTCCGTTTGGGTTCGCCGAAAGGGGGTGTCATGATGTTTTATTAGTTTCGTCTAATTCCATCAGAGCTCCTTCGGTTTTTCATTCGACTGCTCCCCTATTTCGTTCTCTTTAAATGCACTTGGAATCAAATCCGGAATTAATTTCAAGACCAAAGGAAGAAGAATGACCCCTCCAGGAAGCATAAATATTGCTAGTGCTGGAATTGATCTCGCCAAATCTTTAAATTGCAGTTTTACAGACGCTTTCTCTTCCTTCGAAAGCTCTTCACTCCTCGATTTCTTTATCAGCCTTACGAGTTCTTTACTTTCGCGCATTTCGTTGGAAAGCTTGTCTCTATTCCTTAAAATTACTTTCGTCCAGCGCTTGGTGAGACTTGCGTATACTTTATCGTATTTGGAAACTTCACTTAGAAACGTAACATTGTCTTTACTCTTCAGCATGAAGTTTTCAACGATTCTCAAGGATTCTTCAAGCTCAAAGTGTTCAATTTCGAGGTGCTCACATAAATCTTCCAAAAACTCAATCTCTTCCTCAAGAGTCTCTTGGGTTGAAAAAATTGTCAATACAGCAATGTCCAACAAGAATCTTTTGAGCAACCAATGCCCTTTAACGAAGTAGGAGAAATCGTCCATTTTGGCTCCATTTCGAAACCGTTCCTTTGCCTTTTCACGGTCTTCATCTTCAAGGTGGGCGCTGGCCAAAAACACGTTGAATAAATCCTTTTCCTTGTCTTCTATCAATCCATCAGAATAGGCCGAAAGTGTAACCGCGATGAGTGCGTTTTCAGCATATACATCGTAATTTTTTAAGGCTTCTTCTTTGCTTTTATGAACGAAATCATCGAATAAAATGACGTCTAAATAAACGAATGCGTTATTCAGTGAATTCACCCACCATTTGTTGTCGAGCAAGTTCGTTTTGATATCAACCCGCTTCACCAAAACGCTTTCAAGCATCTCATCAGGAGAATCCTTTTTAATTAATTTAAAAATCTTCTGGATGGATGACGAATTGTGAAACTTGTAAAACCCCACTAGAGATTCAATAAATTCGGACCGGTGAAATACGTCGTTGTTGTGGTTTTGCAAATACACAAACAGGTGCGATTCGAAAAGAAGCAACTTTAGCTTTTCCTCATTCGTCCATTTGGAATCATCGAGTTCCATTGCAAAAATCAAATCCATTGGGTAGCCAAAAACGATTCCTGAATGGCCGAGTGTCAAATGCATAAAATGCAGTTTTCTCAACCCTTCTGGGCGATCGATTTTCAGATTGATCTCACCGTTTTCGACCAAATCAAAGTATTTATTAATCCATCCTTTTGCTCCTGGAGACAACATAGGTTCTTGCTTATCGAGCAAATTTAGGGAATTAGTTCAACATGGGGAATTGATTGGTAATTATTGAAGGCTTACCGTTTGTTCTTCCTCGCTTTTCCCCCAAACGCATACCGAGTCGCAAATCCAACTTTGATTCCTACTTCCATGTCTGGAACAAGTCGCATTGTTGGGCCAACATCCAAAGCAAAATTCAAAGGCACCACTTTAAACGTGTATTCAACGCCAAAGACTCCCGTTAATCCTCCCCAGAAACCGCTATGAGTTGCGTTATCATATCGGTTGTCGTAATTGGTGTTCCAATAACCGAGATCCACGCCACCGCCAGTGTACCAATCGAAATCACCTTTCAAAGCGTGGTTAAATAAACACATTCCTTCCAACCAAACAAAGCGCCTTCCTGCGCCGAAGTTTACTTCAACAGCATTTGCTTCTTGGAAAAAATGTTTCACGCTGAATTGGGCCATGTCCACATCAAGTGAAGACCAATCGCCTTTGACACCTATGGCAGTGTTGTATTGCTGACTAAAAGAAAAATGTGAGGCCATAGAAATGGCCAAAAGGACAAGCAGGTATTTCATATTCTGGTTTTTGAGTACCGATATAACGGGGGACAATTATGAATTATTCTCCTAACTCCTTTATAAATGATGAATTATTGATGTGCCTGCATAAAAACAGGCCTACTTAATTCTTTTGGATATTGACATTGTTCCAATGAAAATTCCGAATGAAAATAGAATGGCAAAAAGTCCCGCTAGATCTATTCCGCTATTAGATCCCATATATAAAAACGCTGTAAAAAGATTGCTAAATAGAAAACTAAAAATGGAAAATACGATGGTCGAGGAATACGTTTTTCTTGAATAAGAACTTAGAAATTTAAGGAATAGCATAAGAGAAATAGCCACGAAGAGTAACGTGATCAACAAGAAGAAGTAATAAATAGAATCAAAAACACCGCCATCAATGTCTAACAAAGGAGCAGCCGCAGCGGATTCGCATAATAAAAAACAGACAAGAATCCAGATTGAGAATTTCATTTTTCAATACATTAAAACAGTAACGTCAATTGTAGAACCTACAACTGCCCCGCTACAACAAATGCTTTTCTCTTAGCGAATGACGCTTCTCCATCAACAGCAAAAGCTTCAAAAACACCCACATAAGTTCCGATAGACGCTTTGTTTCCAGCATCAGTAATACCTTGCCACGTGAATGTTCCTTCTATTGCAAGCAATTCAGATGATATCACTTGTGCTATCAATCTTCCTCGATCATCGTAAACGGTAAACGTTCCAACCATTCCGGGCTCCATCATTTGATAATTGACCTGAAGTACATCTTCAAACCCATCATTATCCGGTGAAATTGACTCGCTTGAATAGCTGAATTCGCCATTAATTAATTCTGGGCGGTATTGTGAATTAAGTCGTCCCGGTGTTCCAAAGTCGAGTGCTTCTGCCGCCGTGTGCCAATTGCTAGAATTGTTCGCCTCTGCCAATGGATCTAATCTTTCAAGTGTTTTCCCGTCGTCGTCGTCGAGTAGGGCAAAATGCCATTCGGCATCGTATGAAACACCATCGATAAGGGTGTTGTTTGAAATCAAGTAAACTGTTCCTGAATCATTGCTGTAGGTCGGCAAATCGGATTGAACAAACGTTCCAAGAACCGCTTGAGAAAATTGTTGGATGATCTGAGATGAATCTTCGGAAATTACAGCATAACTGTCAGGATACAAGAGAAAATGTTCCGCAATAATCTTATTGTTTGAAATTGTATCGTCGTCATAATTCGCCAATTCCCATTGATACAAATCGATCAATTTGTTGGAAGTATTGTACACTTCAACCCAATCCGTTCCGCCAGTAATGGGATTGAACATAATTTCATTAATTGCTACATCTCCCGCAACTGCATTTTCTGGCAATGCAAATTCACCAATCAAATCGGCTGAGTTTAACCAACAATCCGCCGTGTTTTGAATCGTGATTGAATACAACTGTGAAGCTTGGAACGTTTCAACAAACTCCAAAGTCATGACCGTTGGATAGGCTTCTAAAACGTATTTGTTCTGAATCGTTAATGTCGGATTTACAGAAATTGCGGTGTTTGCCAAAGCTGTTGAATCCATTCCTTCATCAAAATAGATTTCTAGAAAGTTTGGAGCAAGCGCTATCAATTGAGAAAATCCCGGTGCGTCTGTATCGGGGGTGTTATCATAAATTGAATTTTGCAATCCTGGCGTTCCTCCTAAAGGGTCATTACTTGCCAACCAATCAGAAAAATCGGAACACGGATCCTCTGGATTTATGCGCTCAATTGTATATCCTCCACCTTCTTTATTGACGTCACCATACCATTCATCTGAATAGGTAATTGAATCCAAAACCAATCCCAAATCCGTTCTTAAAACAAGGTTGTCGCCCGAATTATTCAAACTTGGAAAACTCGTAACCTGAACTGCAACAGCAAATGAGTCGACACTGGAAGTCCCTGTAAGAACCATATATTCTCCAGGCAATAACCAAGCTAGTTGAATTGTTCCGTCCGATGATGCATCTCCGATTTTCCAATCTTGTACATTGAAAATTTTCGAACTCTTATTGTAAATTTCTACAAATTCCGCATCCTTTAACCCTAGCGATGGTGAAGGATCACAAAGAAATTCGTTGATAACAACGTCTCCAATTGCGGGAACTTCAGCAATTAAAAATGAGAAGTTGGCCGATTGAGTCCCGGAAACATTTCCAACCAAATCTTCAATAGAATTGGCGAAAACCCCGTAGCTAGAACCATTTGTTAACGGAAAGCTCGGAACGATATGCACCAACGCAGGATTTATACCATCAACTGTTGCAGAAATGGCAGATAGAAAAGGTTGAATGTCATAATTGTTTACATCTTCCGCTGTAATAGGATCGACAGCTTCATCGAATTGAACATCAATTAAATTTGCATTAATTGCCGTTGCAGAAACCAAAACGGGTGGAGCAAGATCCACTATTTCATCGCCAATGTAAATATCGTCGTAGAAGAAGTTATCAGCATTACTTGATGTATACGTCTCCATAAATCCACTATGCGTTCCCAGAAGTGCTGAAGCGTCATTCGTTGTTCCAGCCAAGGTGTAATTTGTTCCACCGGCGTCATCAATGTACAACGACCAATTGCCTAAATTATCTCTAACGACGCGAACGCCAATCGCAAAACTATTCGCGATTTGAGCCGAAGGGCCTGCTAGTAATTCAGTATTCGTTCCGCCAACAACTTTAAATAAACGAACAGCATCCAATGATCCTGCCTCGCCCAATTGCAAGTAGAACCCATCAGGATCGGTCGTTAAATCTGCCGAAGCCGCTGTCAAATAAAAACGCCCGAAGTTGCTTCCAGAAGGTGAAAATGTTTGTCGAATGATTCCGTTCCATTCCTTATTGTCCAAAGTGGCCAAGCCATGAGGAGCTGTCAAATAGGAAATTGCTGCAATCGTATTGCTTAATTGCAATTCAAAAGAACCGTTCACGATATAATCCGCGTCGGTTCCCGACCATGTAGGATTGGAGTTAAAGTCTCCATCGGAAAAGTCGTCAATTACTTGTCCAAATCCAATGTAATGTGTTAGAATAAACACAAAGCAAAAAAAGTGCCTCATACTTTGTAAATCAATGAGTCTAAATATACTAAATTTGGAGTTCGAACTAGAATAATAGAACAAGAATGAAAGTAGCTATAGTTGGTGCAACGGGAATGGTAGGACAAGTGATGATGAAAGTTCTTCGCGAAAAATCATTTCCAATAACAGAATTAATTCCTGTAGCCTCTGAAAGATCCGTGGGTAAAACAATCGACTTCGGTGGAATGGAATGTACCGTTGTTGGTTTACAAGCGGCCCTTGACATGAAACCAGACATTGCTATTTTCTCTGCTGGTGGTGAAACATCTTTGGAATGGGCGCCTAAATTTGCCAATGCTGGAATAGTCGTAATCGACAATTCTTCTGCTTGGAGAATGGACCCAACGAAAAAATTAATCGTTCCAGAAATCAATGGAGATCTTTTGACTTCGGAGGATAAAATAATTGCGAATCCAAATTGCAGCACCATTCAATTGGTTCTTACTTTGAAGCCGTTGCATGAAAAGTATGGGGTTAAGAGGGTTGTTGTTTCAACGTATCAATCTATTTCTGGTTCGGGAGTCGCGGCGATCAATCAAATGGAAAACGAAAGAAACGGCATAGATGGAGAGATGGCGTATTCGTATCCCATCGATCGAAATTGCATTCCACAATGCGATGATTTTGTTGAAAATGGATACACAAAAGAGGAAATGAAGCTCACAAATGAGACGAAAAAAATCTTAGATCCAAAAATAAATGTAACAGCTACGGCGGTTCGGATTCCAGTTGCAGGAGGACACTCTGAAGCGGTGAACATTGAGTTTGAAAAGGATTTTGATTTAAGTGAAGTTCGTTTGTTGTTGCACAATCAAGACGGGATTACCTTGAAAGACGATCCAACGACAAATTCGTATCCAATGCCGTTATATGCTTCTGGAAAAGACGCTGTTTTTGTTGGAAGAATCCGAAGAGATGAATCTCAAGCAAATACGTTGAACTTATGGATTGTATCCGACAATCTTAGAAAGGGCGCTGCGACAAATGCAGTACAGATTGCAGAAATTTTATTAAAAAAAGAATTGGTTGGAATTATCGCATAAAGAATAAATCCCCGAATTCTTTAGAGAAGACGGGGTTTATATTGTTTAATAACTGCCTCCTATTTGTCGTGAGTTTAAGCTTGGTCTACCTTCAATTTTGGGTAAGAAACTCGGTTTTGATGTAAGGCCGGTGGTATCTGTTAAAGATTTCATGAATGAAATAATATCTTTCTGTTCTCTTTTAGATAAATTAAGTGAATCTGCCGGAAGTGTTTGAAACGGTACCTCCAACCCTATTCCTAATCCGCCGCCGTTGTTGTAGAATTCTAAAACCTCCTCCAGAGTCTCAAATTCTCCATGGTGCATATATGGCCCCGTTAACTCAATATTTCGGAGGGTGGGCGTTTTGAATGATCCCTTATAAAACGGAACTTGCTCCATTAGAATTCTATTCATGAAACGTCCTGGATCGTCATCTAGGACAAACGGTTCTTTATTCACTTTTGGAACGCCCAGCACTTCGGATTCCGTTTCCTTAAATAGAGGAGGAACAAGACCCGAAAACGTTGGAGCGAAATGACAAGTCGCACAACCCGCTTTGCCAGAAAACAAGTTGAATCCTTTAACAATTGACTTGTTAATGTTCTCGTTTTCTCCGCGCATGTACCGGTCAAATTCAGAATTATACGAGCGCAGGGAAGAAACATAGCGCGCAATAGCGTTTGTTATGGTATTTTTAGAAGCGCCTTCTTTTCCATAAGCTTCCTCGAACACTTTTATATACTCCGATGACTGTAAAATCTTTTCGATAATTTCACTGTAATCCGAATCAAATTCATCTGAATTGAACACCACATGGTCCACTTGGTTTGCCAGACGGTCCACACGCAAATCATGGAAAAAACGTTCGGCATATACACTGTTTACTATAGTTGGAGCGTTCCTAGAACCCGAATTAAATCCATCAATTGACAATGATCTTTTTCTTCCATCTGAAAACACTTTGTCTGGCTGATGACAAGAAGCACAAGCCCGCTTGTTATTGAGAGAAAGTACAGGATCAAAAAATAGAAGTTTGCCCAGAGCAATCCGAGAAACGTCATTTTCTGTGTCCACATATTCACCATAAAATGCAACATTTAAAAAATCATCTGAGTACATGTTTTTGCTTTCGTAGTTGAGCGCTTGTATGTAAGTCATTCTCTGATTGGGTAATTCGATTTGAAGGCTTTTTTGCAAATCCAACGCTTGTTGCCAAAGTGGAATTGCGATGGTTTTGTGAAATTTCGTCCGGTCAAAAGAATCAAACGAGCCTTTTTGAAGCATCGCAACTCCAACATCGCATGTTCCGTCCCAAAGCAGTAGTTTCTCTTCATCAAAATATTGATGATAAGAACGAACCGCCAACTGCATTCCTTGTAGAGAAATAGCAACCTCTTTTAATGCCTTTTCAGAATTAACTGGAGCATCAAAACCTGTAACTCCCATCGTGTTTATTCTCAAAATCCCATACCTAACAGCTTCAAAAAATACGGGATCGGTTAAAGAAAAATTGATTCTACTCTCCGTAAACGACTCTAATTCTTTGATAAGTTCAATAAGTAAGAAGTTTAGTTCTTCATAATTAATTTCATCTTCGAAAACCAGCTCTTCAATTCTTTGAAATCCTCTCGGTTCAATGACAGTTACATCGGGCACTTTTTTCATCAATTTAGGCAATGGCGCACCGTTTATGTAAGTCGAATATTGTTCTGGGTCGATGTAAGCAATCAAAAATTCAATCTTTTTAAATTGCATTCTTGATTCATTGTACCTCTCTATTATTGATTTGTTTGTTTGAATTGTGTTAACACTCGCCTTAAATTTTTCCAAAGAAACGGTGCACATCGTTAATTCACTATTCAACCACTTTTTTATATGAATGACTGGCAAGACTTGTGCCTCCGATGGCGGCGTTCGGTTTGAAAACATTAAAAATGTTCCAGTCAGTACGAATGCAAAAAATAAATATTTCATACGATTTAATTAAAAAATCTCCTTGCCTAAATAGACGGCAAGGAGATGCAAAAAATAGTAATAGGTGAAAAAGGGAACGCTATTGAATAATCAATTTTTTTGTTTGCCCTTCACCATTTTTGATGTAATACGACCCTGGAGCTAAATCGATAATGTCCATGTGATCTGTGTTTCGCTCAACGCGAACTAATTTACCGTGGAAATCGTATAAGGCCACATCCATAACTTTTCCGAAATGAACAATTCGAGAAGTTGGGTTTGGATATACTTGAAATCCACTTTGGTTATCTGTGATTTCTTCCAACCCTACATTATCAATAAAATCCCACCCGGTAAGCGCGATAGTTAATGAGTTATTGTAAGGAAATGGATTGCTTGTACTTGGGTGTTGCGAGTTAAAGAAGAGTGTTTTTCCGTCTGCCGTAGCGCGTACTCCTGTAACTTCAGCTCCAAAAGGAACTTGTGCAATTCTAACCAAGTCGTCTAAAGTTGGATTCGCAATTTCCATATCTAAGATGAAAAGTTCACATGACCTGTTCGAAATACCAGCGGGCATTCTTCCGTGTGAAGTTCCATTCAAATCTTCGCAAATAACCATATATGTGTTTTGGTTAACATTCATAAACGTTAAACCATCAGGGTTTGATAAATGAACTGAAGGGTACGATGACATTGGAACATTTGGTTGAGAGTGAAACTCAGGTCCTGCTTCCAAAACAACAGAAACATCGTCAGTAGTAACGTCTAAAGTGATAATTCTACCGTAGTAATCTACATAATCCGATGCCATTGGATCCGTTCCTTGGGCTGTTCCTCTTGTGTTGTGGTGTTCAGCAACTACTCCACCGCGGTACATATCGTCCAGCCATCTACTTGATGGATTGTCTCTTCCCGTTTCTGTTAGGTAGATGTTACCATCTTCAGCGTTGTAGGCTACCCATTCCAAACGGTTGAACATTGTTGCTCCAGCGTTAATTGCTTCTTCTTCAAAATTCAACATTTTTTCCATTCTATCATTGTCGATTTCTATCCAATTTGAACCATCGAATCCATTGACATTGTAGACAGATATTGATCCATTATAACTTCCATCAACTTCATTTGTAGAAATTATATAAGGAAGTCCTGTTGGGCTGTTCGCTGCCTCAACGAATACAAGTCCCTCTGGACTTTGGTCTTCTCCTTCCTTGTTGAAATAATTTACATAAAAAGCATTTGAAGGGTCTGTAATGTCAAACACCATAACTCCTGTTGCTCGCTCCAATCCAATGTATGCGAATGTTCTACCACCAACAATACCAACGGTAATTGACTCAGGCTCTGATCCTTTGTCATCGTCTCTGTTTGCAGCGTAATTGTCTTGAAAACGTTCCGCTAAAATTGATCCTATTTCGTTCCCAGAATCAAATATTAAGTTTCCTAAAAGGTCCCAAATCGAGAATGAACGTGCTCCATATGAATAGATCTCATCGTAATCCCCGTCATTGTCAATATCGCCTTGAGATGTCGTGATTTTTAACCGTCCCAACTCTTCGTCCAATTGCATTGTAGCTGCATTAGGGAATACTGTCGGGTCAAGAACAATATCTGCCACTCTAGCTTCTTCGGAATACGCTGAATAATCTCTAGCATCTCCTTCGTTCGCCGTCAATAAATAATCTGTTCCAGCAATGGTAACAATCTCAAGAGCATCTGGTTGATACATTCCGTAAACATTGTCCCAATCTTTAAAATTTCCGATCATATTGTCGTCATCAGATGCATCTATGTAGTTTCCAACTTGACCGTAATCTTTGTAACCCAGAGCTAGTATTTCTTCAATTGTAGCTGTTGCAATATCCAAAACCGCGATTGCATTGTTCTCTTGCAAAGAGATGTAGGCTTTAGTACTTGTTGAATTTACTGTTATGAATTCTGGCTCCAAATCTGCGGCAACATCTGTTGTTCCATTTCCAAAAACTCTCACGTCTGGAATCATAGCAACTGTAAATGCTCCGAAGCCTGCAGTTTGAACAGTTGCACTTCCAATTCCTCCTGAGATATCAATCAACGAGATTGTGCCATCAGGATCTACTGTGTAATCGTCACTTGGTTCTCCTTCGTTTGCAACTAAAACGTAATTTCCATCTGGAGTATAAACAACCATGTCTGGCAATGCACCAACAGTTATTACATTTAAAATAGTGAATGAAGCATCAAAGAAAACGATAACACCATCATTTTGAACGATAGGGTTAGCTACTGCAACCGCAACAATTCCATTGTGAACGGCTACCGATGTTGGTGAACCGTATGCGCTCAAATCAACAAATGAAACACTATCTATTTGTGAAGGGTTGACAAACTCAGTAACCAAAATTCCCAATTGGTTTGAATTCGTTGAGTAAATTCTATTGTTTATTTCATCAAAAGCTGAAATTTCTGAATAGGCATTGTTAAATGTTGCTTGGTGAGACAACCTCATGTGTTGATCGTCTTCACGGTAGGCGTACAATTTACCAGAAGTAAAATCTCCTGGCACATCTGCCACAAATTTTGAAAGAACTCCAGGCGTGTTATCTGCTCCAGTATATACTGTTTGATTGTCTGGCATAACAACACCCCCTTCAAACGGTTGACGTCCCCAGTTGTATTGTTTGCGAATTGCTATGGCTTCTTTCGGGTCTACTTCAACCATCCAGTTGAAATTCTCGTACTTTCTAATTGTTTCGCCATCAGCCATTGGAATTCCTGAACCATTAATTGTGAAATCCATTGTGTCCAACACACCTGCTCCATTCGCGTAAATACTAGCATTTGATGTTCTGAACCACTCTTCAGCACTCCAAATTCTACCATCAAATTCAGAAGTAATACCTCCACAGTTCATTCCTGTTTCTCCTACTGTGTTTGCAAAATCAACATTAAAGAACCTACCTGTTCTTCCATCTGCCAACGTTTGATCTACTATAATAATAGAATCCGTTGCGGCATCTCTTCTAATTTTGAAGACTGTCATTCCACCACCATCACCAATGTTTGGATCCGATGAAATCATTTCATGATTAATGGAAATCCATCCTAAATCAAGTGTTCCGGGCGTTTCATCAGGAGTAAATCCGATAAAATCATGCCATTGCTTTGCTGGATATCCTCCAGCTGGATTACCGTAAGTTGCTGTTGCTTGAACCGTGTCATGACCTCCAATAAAGAGAACTTGTTTTTGAATTGGTGACGAAGGAACTAGAACTACGTCAGGCACTAATTCAAAATCAATCTCTGGGTCAAATCCAATTTGAGCAGAAGCTGCGCTTGCGATAAAGAATGATCCAACGATGAACCATAAATCTCTGTAACTTTTTTTCATTGCAATATTGCTTTTTATGTTTGTGGTACAAAGATCAATATCGAACAGGCAAAATGGATTTGCTTAAAAATATGGATTTACTAAATTAATGGTTGAATTATTAACTCAATAATTACTAAACGGCGCTAAAAAGCAACTTATGACCTTTGAATAATAAACTTGAAATGAAATTGGCCTAACTTTCAGATAATATGTAATGAGTTATTGAGGGCAATGGCTTAATGGATAACGGTTTTTCAGTGCTCTAAATAATCGGCCGACTCTGTGAGCCTTAGTTGTCTTAATTTTTAAGCATTATAAAGCGAGCAACAGCTAAAAGTATTAAGCATGCAACAGATATATACATCATATTCTCAGCATGATTTCGCGTGGATTCGTCATAATCGTATACAATTGAACCGTCTGGTAATTTCTTTTTTGTTTTCATAATAGAATAAGCTGTTAACGCTCCTCCAATACCTCCCAAAAAGGATAAAAGATATCCTTTAAAAATCCAGACCCTAGACTTTTTCTCACCCTTCGATAGCGTTTCAATTTCCTTTTCATTAATTGATTCGAAGATTTGCTTATCAAATGCTACGCCGCGTTCACGCAATAGTTTTTCACTCAAAAGAACATCAATGTCGCTCCAATCATACCTATTTTGGAGAACCTCCAGTAATTCTTTGGATGAAAAGGAAAGAAGATAATAATCAGGTTCGATATGTTCTAAGTAAGCCACTGATTCTTTCATTACCAATTCGTTGGCCTTGGCATTGTCCTGAGTATTTATGAGAATCTCGAAATTACTCGATAAAGAACCCTCACTAAAAGTAGATGAAGGATTAAATGATTCTTTTTCTATTCGTGCATTTATCCTGTTTTTTGACAACATTTGAATCATCAAATCAGCTTCCTTTTGAGTAGCTACAGTTCGAAAAGAATGGTTAAATATCAATTTCAAATGCTTTTTAAAGTAGACCTAACTGCGCTTAACAAACGACCATTTCTTTTTCAAAGCATTGGTGCGGTAGTCGTCCAGTAACTCATTAAACCCTTTGTTGATAAACTTCACCATGAGCTTTTGCGTTCCCTTGCTGTATTTGTACTCCAATTCTTCTTCAAAGATTGGCATTACGAACAAGAAGTTGATTGTTTTCCCATCGACTTTAACGGATGCCATTTCCGTTTCTAACATCATTGGACGAACAAGCATAAAGTGATTTTGCTCCATCGTTCCAGAAATCGGGTTCTTCTCTTTACCCGTTGGAAAAGTGTGTCCATGACCAAACCACGATTTGTTTTCTTGAACGTACTTCGTTAATTTCTGAATCCATGAAAATACCCAGTTCATTTGAGGATTGTCGGCATCTTCCCATTCCCAATAACTTGGTAAACAAAAACACAATTCGTTGTACTCGTTTCCAACTTCTTTCTCTGGAACGGGCATTTTGTAATTGCTCAAACCGTTTGTCATTAGCACATTTATGGGCGATCTCAACTCAAGATCAAGCATTAGCAAAGGCATTTCACCTTTCTTTACAGGAACCTCTGATACGCGGTGCTCACCAAATCTTTTTACTAGTTCGTTTTTCACGTTGTAAAGATAGTTTGAATTATGAATGAGGAATTATTTGGAATTATAAATTTTAAAGATAGGTTTAACTCGGCTACGGTTGCAGTTTCGCTTTGAACCACAAGGGCACAAAGGCACGAGGGTATAATTTATATTCTTATAATTAAGTTGTAACTACTAAGACACAAGTCAGCCTCTCGTCTGACCCTAATTCTCAACAATAATAAAACCCGTTACATCAAATAATCGTGATCACATTTATGTGCGTCTTGTGCCTTAAGCAAAACTCTTTATAGTGTCCTTGTGGTCAAACCTGAACACAGCATGATCTATCAATTCTCACACTTACTAAACCACCTTCACCAACTGATACCAAAAAGCCTCACTAGAATTCACACATCCCTGCTCCAGCATTTCATGAATTTCGGCCGCTCTATCTCTTAAATACATTTTCTCTGTTCTAAACATAAACAACGACGCTGCATTTGTTGAAAGTGCTTGATGAATAGATTCTGGAGTTGTGAGATCAACCGCATCAGAATTAGCGTTAATAGAAATCAATTCGATTTTGTCGTCCAATAGATGAAAAACCATGCATGATTTTTGTGATCGGTGTTCAATGAATCGAACCTTATCATACACCTTTTGAAGCACTGTATCGGAGAACAATTCAACCAATTCAACAGCTTTTACAGGGTTTGATTTGTTCATTTCTGCCCATTCATCGCCATGTATACCATTGACAATCAAGAATGCTTTTAAGTCATCTTCAAGCAATTCCAATTCTTCTTGCGATAGGATTCTGTACTTCATACGTCAAAGATACTACTTGGTAGAATTAATCGACCTCGAAAGACTTCCTTTTTACTAAATTTGCAATATGCAACAGAAAAAAGGAATCGCAATTTTAGGATCAACTGGATCAATAGGAACTCAAGCTCTAGAAGTCATTGAATCGTACCCGGATGTTTTCGATTTACAAGTTATTACGGCATATAAAAATGCAGATCTGTTAATTGAACAGGCTTTAAAATACAAACCAAATACTGTTGTAATTGGCGATGAAAATCAATACCAAAAGGTAAAAGACGTTCTTTCAGAGCACGACATCCATGTCTATTGCGGAGAAGATGCTTTGTGTCAAGTTGTGGATTCAAATGATATCGATACGGTTCTAACGGCCATGGTTGGATATGCTGGACTAAAGCCGACTTTAGCCGCAATTCGAGCTAAGAAAAACATCGCGTTGGCCAATAAAGAAACGCTCGTTGTTGCTGGGGAATTGGTGACAAAAGAGGCACAAAAAAATGGTGTAAATATTTATCCTGTCGATTCGGAGCATTCGGCTATTTTTCAATGTTTGGTAGGAGAATTCCACAACAAAATTGAAAAAATCTACCTAACGGCATCCGGTGGACCGTTTAGAGGTTACACTTCTGAACAACTCCTTAAGGTAACGAAAGCGCAAGCGTTGAAACATCCGAATTGGGAGATGGGAGCAAAAATCACCATCGACTCGGCATCCATGATGAATAAAGGGTTGGAAGTGATCGAAGCGAAATGGCTGTTTAATCTAAAGCCTGAGCAAATTGATGTTATCGTTCATCCTCAGTCGATTGTGCATTCGCTTGTTCAATTTGAAGATGGAAGTATGAAGGCGCAAATGGGCTTGCCTGATATGAAATTGCCGATTCAATATGCTTTTACGTATCCCGATCGCCTGAAAACGGATTTCCCGAGATTCAATTTTATGGATTATCCTCAATTGACGTTTGAGCAACCGGACATGAAGACATTCAACAATCTTCAATTGGCATTTGATGCGCTTCACGCTGGCGGAACGAAAGCTTGCTCCTTGAACGCGGCCAATGAAGTTGCTGTTGCGGCGTTCCTTAATGATGAAATTGCGTTTGCTGATATTTCTAGAATTAACGGAGAAACAATGCATGCAATGGATTCCATTTTAAATCCTGAGTTAGAAGATTATATTGCTGCAGATGCTAAGGCAAGGGAGTTTGCGATGAGGCTTTGTAGGAAGTAAATATCAGATTACAAGACATTTCAAAAAAGACTAATTTCAATAACAAGCTTCATATTATTTAGGCATTTTTAGCTCCAAAAAAAGGCCGTCCAATAAAGGACGACCTTTCCAATCTTTACGTTCGAAATGATTCTATATCGACCGATTTAATTCTTAGTGCGTAATCACAATTTGTTTTGCAACCCTTCCTTGAGATGTTAAAACCTCAAGACGGTACATCCCTGCCGCGATTTCAGCTGTGTTTAAAATCAATTGACCTGAAACAGCGTATTTCAATGTACTTGATTCAACCACTTGACCTAGATTATTCAACAAACGTACAGTAGCATTTTCACTAGTGCTAAATGAATAAACAACTGTTAAATTGTCATTTGCTGGATTTGGAAATGCTTTCACATCTATTATACTTGAAAGATCTTCTAATCCAAGCATTGCAGAAGTCAAAGTATCCATAATTACACAACTATTTGAATCTGTTACTGTAACAGTATAAAATTGGTTCTCATTTAACCCAGAAGCTGTTGCCGTTGTTTGGTTAGCAGCATCATCCCATAGGTATGAGTAAGGAGAAGTACCACCGATTGCCGTAACTGTTAACGAACCGTCTAAATTATCTACAATTGTTGCTGTCAATGGAGCTGGAGCCGTCACTATTACCATAAGAACCACCTCACAGTTCGCAGCATCAGTAACGGTAACATTGTACGTACCTGCTCCCAATCCTGTTGCGGTAGGTGTTGTTTGATTTGCCGCTGCTGCATCCCATGAATATATATATGTTCCCGTTCCTCCTGTGGGCAATGCTGTAGCACTACCGTTCATATCAGCACATACATCTTCCACAAAAGTTGTTGTTCCAGTCGGTGCATTAGGATTAGCTACTATGATAGTATCTACTCCTGTACATCCAAATGCATCTGTAACATCAACATAATAAGTGCCAGCTGCCAAACCTGTAGCTGTTGCCGTTGTTTGATTGGCAGCATTCGCACCCCACTGATAAGTATATGAACCTGCTCCTAAAGAAGGAACTGTTGTTGCTGTTCCATCAGACAATCCACATCCCGCGTCTGTTGAATTTGACATATATGCAAAAGTGTTACAATTCGGTATGAAACGCGGACGTATCAAAGGCGTCTTTGACCAACCGAATGATTCCAATGGCCCGAAAGCACCTCCTCCAACTTCTGCAAATATGGTGTTCGGTGTAAAAAGAGCATCTGTCATTCTAAGTTGCATATTGTCATTACTCTCGTACTCTACAACAGTTACACAATAAGAGCCTGGCGCAAGAACTAGAGGGTTGTTTAATAAATCCAACACTTCTAAGACATAGGCAGCTCCCGTTGAAGCTGAATCCGCAACTGTAAAAATGTGCTCTACACTTGTTCCAACTAAAGTTGTGGGAACACCAGCCGTTAAAGAATAAACTTCAACTTTAGTTGTATCTCCTAAAACTCCATTTCGAAAGAAGAACACTGAATCCATAATTGTACCTGCGTTCGTAACTTCATAGTTGTTTCCAATAGAAGCAGAATTGCCGATTCCCACTCCAAGTGCGATAGTGACATTACCATCGTCACGTGCATAGAAATTTTGGTCCACAACAAAAGAATAACTGACCGTGTCATTCGTTGCATCGATATCTGATCCTAATGCCGTTGATACAACATATTCATATTCGTATGAACCAACTGCTGCAGGTGTATATGTTCCTGCATTTAAAAGCGCACTGGCTCCTACAAGAACTCCCGTTGCTGGGCTTGTTGTCGTTTGTACCAATCCACCATTTAAATAAACGTTCGCTGTAACTACAGCATCTGTAATGTCTAATGTTCCTGAGTTAGAACAAAATGCTTCAAGTGGCATTGCACTCGCATGAAGTAATGGTATAGAAGTGTACTCTCCCATTGTTGAATCCGCAGCAAGATCATCTACTAATATTGGATTCTCCACGAGAACATTATCCAATTGAAGGATAAATTTGTCAGTAGAGTTGTTTCGGAAAGCTACCCAAACATTTAACCCAGCATAAGGTGTTAGTGAAACCGTTTCAGCCGCCCAATTACCAGCCCCAGCGGGCGCAGCAGCAATACTGAAGACCATCGTTCCTGATCCTGTGAAATCAGTTACAACAGGTGTTCCTCCAACAATAGAAGTAGTCACCCAAACTTCGTAACCATCAGGAAAAGCGGGGTCTGTGGCAAGCGCTTCCCAAGATAATTCCCCTGTCCCGTTAAGACCCGCAACCATAGGCGTTATCATCCAATCGTTTGTTGTTCCAGCAGGACTAAGATATGAAGTTGACATTGCAACTGAATCTGTTCCGTCAAATACATCAGCATTAACAATCCATGAAGATGTTGCACCAAAAATAGATGTAATTCCTGCGTTATTTGTTGAACCATCCGCATCAATTAATGTCCATCCTTGAGCAGTAAACCCAGCAGGTGCATCAAAGCTTTCTGAAAAAAGTATTTGTGCTTTTGTAGAGTTGGCAGCAAAAAGCATCACTGCACAACTTAGAAGTGTGATTAAATTTTTCATTAATTCACGTTTTTACGTTTAGTACTAACGGTTTTCTTTGATTCAATTACCTTACTCTTCGAATTAGTTGTTTTCGCAGGTTGTAAAAGTGATTTGGTCGGAACCGTTTCTTTTTTTACTGGAACGCTCTTCATTGTTGAAGATGTCTCGGTCTTTTTTTCTTCAGTCTTAACCTCTTGGGCCATAGAGAAACAACTGAAAGCCAATGAAAGGAATAATAGTGTAGTTTTCATATTTAAATTAATTTAGTTATTGTCACAAACTTAAGAATTAGTTTAAATGCTTTTTTAGTGAACTCCACTTTTCAGTTTTAGATGCCACCAACGTTCCAAGAGTTAATGATTTTAGCTCGTAAGGAAGTCAAGTCCCTCAATTCTATATTACTTGCTATCACTCAAGCCCTAGAAGTACCTTCACTCTCTCAATAACCTTCGAGTTCCGTTTATGCTCAACATACATCAAAGCGTAAATAAAGGCGAATTCTAGAATTACAAAAGTGGTGTTTTCGCGGTAAACACTGCCATACGCCTGGTAGGTAAAAAACGCCAGCAATGACCAAAATATCGGGTACACCTTTCCGGATAAGATTCCGAGCGGGATTAAAACCGTCAGGTACCACGGATGAACAACAGGTGAAAACGAAAAGTAGATGACGTAAAGCAACAGTAATTTATGGTGGATCTTCTTTTCGGATTTAATACTGATCTGAATGAAAAGCAGCAAGGTGATAATTGGGAAAATCAAACTTATTTTATCTGAAATATTCAAACCTGTTAGTAGGATCGACGCCTCTTTTATGAATGCATACGGCCCGGCGTTGAAACTGAACCAGGCGAAATAAAGTCCAAAACTGTTTTTGAAATTCCAGAAGGTTTCAGAGTCAAGAATGACGGCCATTAATCCCACAGTCAGAAGAACCGTGACGCCTAAAAACAGGATAAATGTCTTTGTTGGTCGTTTTTTAAAGACCGCTCCGATTAAGAAGATGGGGTTCAACTTCGAGCATATCGCCAAGGCCAGAGCCGCTCCTGCTGCCGTTGTTTTTTTCTGACTTAAGTAGTAAAGCGCGAGCAAAATAAATGCAATGGCGAAACCATCGAAGTGCAAGTTTCCAACGATCTCGATAATGATTAAGGGATTCAACCAATACAATCCGACCAATGCGGCGTTCTTGCCCTTTTTGATTAATAGAAGCCGCAGAATAAAGAAGGAGACGATTTCAGCTATCAGCAACCCGATTCGTATAGCGACTAGGTTTCCTTCATTTGGCGAACCAATCATACTCGCTGTTTTAAAAACAAATTGGTTGATGGATGGGTAGATCGAGTAATACCGTTTTGAATTCATTCCGTCTGGAAATTCAGCAGATGACACTTCGTAAAGAGCACCGTATTTTTTCGCTAAAACAGGATCACTTTCAAAATAATCGGCATGATTTCTAGGTAAAAATTGGAACGCTGAAATGCCGTCCTTTTGCAACTCTCCATCCCAGGTAAAGCGAAAATAATCGTTGGATAAATGCGGTGTTACAAAAAGAAAAACAAGTCTAAATACCAAGCCAAATGCGAAAATAAACATCCAGTGCTTTCCGTGTCGAACGAAATGTGTTGTGATAATTAAACCAACCACAAACAACGCAGTATAAACTCCGAAAATCAATTGATGGTCCGTTCTTTTCAATTCATAGGCAAACAGGAAATAACCTGCCAAGGCGAGAACCGCAAGAATCCAAATGTGGATTTGGTACCGCTTTATGAACTCCATCTAAATGTCCGGTTTTTGAAAAACAACGAAAGTGAAAACCCCATTAGAATAATTAGACCGTAAATTAAGGTCATGAAATTCATAAAGTTGAGTCCGATAACTGACCAAAACGCACCGTAGAGTAAACAAATGAATTCCAAGATCATAATGCTTCTTTCCTTTTTAAAGTCGTATCCCTTTTTAATGTTTTTCACTTCGGACTCACCAAATTTTGGAGTTCGAACAAAAGCCGATTTTTTACCTACATACCCTTCGATTACGCCAAACACCATGTACAACGAAATTCCTGTTGACATTGCAAAATAAGTCAATACTGACGGAATGAAAAGCAAGCTTGTTTTGAGTTTATTTATAGACGACCTCCAATTTCCTACAAAGAAGATAAGAAGCAACATGTAAATAACGCTTGCTCCGAATGCCGAGAAAACTTCTTGATACGGAACATCTATACCGCCTTCTTGATTGAAGTAAAAAACAGCTGGACTCAACAATAAAATAGCAATTACCAAAATGTACACCGAGCTGTTCAATAAATGAAACGTTCCCATTATTTTACTCCGTTCCTTGGCGTCCGATTTCCAAAGCATTCCCGCATTTTTCCGTAAACATTCGGCTGCACCTTTCGACCATCTAAATTGCTGCGTGCGATAGGCTTCAAACGTTGCTGGTAATTCAGAAGGAGATCCGACATCAAACAAGTATTCAAACTTCCAGCCCTTGGATTGCGCTCTAAAACTCAAATCCAAATCTTCCGTCAATGTGTCGCCTTGCCAACCTCCTGATTGGTCAATGCACTTTCTTCTCCAGATTCCCGCTGTTCCGTTAAAGTTAATAAACCCACCACCGTTTTTTCGGCCGAGTTGTTCGATTCCAAAATGGGTATTCAACATTATCGATTGAGCTCTAGTCAAAATAGAACTGTCCTCATTAAGGTACGTCCAACGTGTTTGAACCAATCCGATTTCTGAGTCTTGAAACGAACCTAATGTTTGTTTAATAAAGTGCGGATCAGGAATGAAATCGGCATCGAAAATGGCTATGAACTCCCCTTTACATGTTTCCATTCCATGCGCCAAAGCTCCTGCTTTATAAGCGACTCGATCTTCACGCTGGATATGAATAAAGTGAAATGAATCCGGATTAAGGTTCGTAATAAATTCTATTATAATGTCGCTGGTTTCATCCGTTGAATCATCCAAGATTTGAATTTCCAACTTGTCTTTGGGGTATTCTAATTTTGTTACGGATTCTAAAAGACGCTTCACGACAAACTTCTCATTGTAAAGCGGAAGTTGCACCGTAACCATCGGAAGCGCTGTTTCATTAAGATCATTTGATTTTTTGGTGCGCTTGCCAAAAGAGAGGAACATCAAGATAAGTTCATGAAATACATGAATGAACAACAGCCC
>JBLHVW010000032.1:0-26968 GCA_047628775.1 Salibacteraceae bacterium
ACTCTTACTAGATTCATAAATGAAATCGTACACGGAGAAGAAAGTGACATCAATGAATTAGGAGAACCTAAAAGTCATTTTGAAATGTATTTGGATGCAATGACTCAAGCCAATGGAAAAACAAACGAGATTAATAATTTCATAAAACTTATTGAATCTGGAAAATCAATCGAATATTCATTAAGCGAAATCAATATAGATAAAAGAGTAGCTGATTTTGTGAAATTTTCTTTTTCAATTATTGAAACTAACAAGGCTCACCTTGTAGCTTCTGCTTTCACATTTGGACGAGAAGATGTTATCCCAGATATGTTTATTGAAATTCTGAAATCTACTGATTCGGAAAACACGACATTCAGCAAGTTGACATATTATCTTGAAAGACATATAGAATTAGATGGGGATGAGCACGGACCACTAACTCTTAAGATGATTTCAGAACTATGCGGTAATGACGACCAAAAGTGGAGTGACACGTTATCAGTCGCAAAGCAATCATTGGTGAAGAGAATTGGCCTTTGGGATGCAATTAATGATATAATACTAAAACCAGAATATGACATGGTATAAAAGACATTAAAACAACCTTTTATACAGACTGCTTATAGGCAAAGGTTTAGTTGTGACCTACTTGAGAGATCCCCAGAATAGCAAAAGCCGATTCTTCTCTAAAAGAAAAACCGACTTCAATGACTTTTTTTTCTTACTCTTTGATAAAATGACTTCTAACGATTTCATTCTTCGTTTTAATATTTACAATGTAAGTACCATTAGCCAAACTTTCTACTGAGAAGGTTGAAGCTGTTTCCGTTTGCACTAGAGATCCATATATGTTGAAAATGTCAATAGATTCAATTGCACTCTCTGAATCTATCGTAATTTGAGAAGACGCTGGATTTGGATAAATCTTTAAACTAAGACTCTTGGTGCGGTTAAAACTTACTGCTTCAATATCTGAATAACTGGTTTCTCCGTCGTAATCCGTTTGCTTTAAACGATAATAGGACAAACCTAACAGAGGTGAATCATCAATTATTGAATAATTTGAAGTTTGTGTGCTGTTTCCATAAGAACTTACTGTGCTAATTGATCGGTAGTTAACCCCGTCAATAGACCGCTCAACATTAAAATAATCATTATTAATTTCAGAAGCCGTAATCCAGTTAAGCTCAACATATGAACCTTTAGATTCTGCTGAGAAATCTATTAACTCAATAGGTAAAATTATTGGAATCGTCGCATCGCAAAGATTATCATTAGTTCCAACGCCAGTGCTAAATCCAATAGCACCAAGAGTAGAAAACATTCTCCCCTCTAAATTTCCATTTGCGGCCATACTACAAGCGCCGCCATGCGCAATAACCGTTCCTTTCATAAAAGTAAAAGTCCCTAAGTCTGTAGCGCCTTCTGAAATCCAAAAAACATTACAAAGTCGTGCACCATTAATAAAAACTACTTTTGATTGGGCACCTACTGAAAATGCACCATCAAACTTAAAAATAAATACAGGATCTGGATTGTTTTGACCATCTAGAGTTATGGTTCCTGCCAATGATCCTGCCGCTGCAATAGAATAAACTCCGGCATTTAGTGTTTCTCCACTTCCGAAGGTTGGAGTATGAGTCGTTACAGTATTTGGTATCAGCATAAGCTGAGCATAAGCAGAGTTTAAATCTATTTTGGCTTGTGCTGTAACAGCATCTGAATTGTACTTAATTCCAGCGTGAACTGAAGTACTAAAACCACTTATAATACCATTATCTGTGCCTACATGACCAATAATCCCTGACGAAGCCGTATTTGATACATTACCATCACTAGTAAATAGAGTGAAATCCTTAAGAGTTCCCAAAACATCAACAGATGGAGCACAGAACCCTTCGCAAATTACTGGAACAGTAATAGGGCCCACCGGTGCAATTGCCACACTGGTATTTGAAGTAGTTATTGCCCCTTCTGTTGCTAACATTCTACCTTCTATCGAACTATTTACGCCAAGAGTAATAGCTCCAGGACGCGAAAGTAAAGTTCCTTTTACAACGCTATTTCCTCCAACCGAAATAACCCCTTCAGCAATCCAAAAAACATTGCAAGCTCGTGTTCCATTGCTTAAAACAATAGTTGAATTTGCTGCTACCGTAATTGCCCCCTCAAATTTCATTATAAAATAGGCATCCGGATCTCCTAAGCCATCAAGCGTTAGCGTTCCTCCTACTGATCCAGCACCTCCGATAGAATAAACGCCAGGGGTAATAGTCTCACCACTGCCAAAAGCTGGAGCATGAGTACCTGGATGTGTGACAAAAACCTTTTGAAGCTGTATATACACCCGCAGTAAATCCAATCTGGCATTAAAAGTTACACCATCAGAATTGTGTGTTTCACCAATAAAACTTGGAGGAACAAATCCGCTTAAAACGCCATCGTTTGTACCCACATCACCTGTGAAAGTACCCCCGTTTGTAACTGCCCCGATTCCTGTATAGGCTTCAAAAGAATTAAGTGATCCTAATTCAAGATATTGACTAAATAAAACGATTGGTGAAAATACAAGGGCGAAGGCAAGTGTAGAGAAATTTTTCATATTAGTAGTTTTAAACTGTTTTCTAGTAAGATTCTTAGAGACTTATTATTTAAATGAGTATTTTAGATTGCTTATTCCTAATTAGATAAAGCAATTCCATTAACCACCAGAAATGCTGATGGAATTATTTAGAATGGAGAAACAAATGTAAGTGAAGCCAAAACGAAGTCGTACATTTCTTCAATTGGTATAATTACTAACTCCTTTTTTATGCGTAAAATATATTATCAAATGAATATCCTATAGTATTCACTGTTAATTTAGATATGATTTCTTGAGGTGTAGGTGGCTCAAGTATTAAGCAATAAAAACGGCACGAGTGTGGTTTTATTCCTTAGTAGCATTATTAATTACTATAAGTTAGTCATATAATATCCAAATAAATTAAAAATTCGTCCAAATACCTTTTTTAATCGTTCAAGAGATACAAAAAATGCGCGAACCAACTTTTATAGTGGCAAACAAAGAAGAATAACCCCAGAAATGATAGTATGATAGTAGAAAAATATCATAATCAATTCAGGAAATCTAAGTTGTACTAAAGCCACACTTCCTAAAATGTACGCTTCGCTTATGCCTCGCAAAGCTAGTCTATTCGAAAACTATTATCTTTAGTACAAAACTTAATGACCGTTAAATGGCGCGCGTCAATCAGGTCTTTATCGTTAGTAATATGGACTATCTACCTTTGTTAGGACGATTTAATTAAGCTCATATTTATTAAATTTAGATTATGAGAAAAAGGTATGATAATGACTTCAAGGTCATGATAGCAGAACTCTTGAATTCAGGAAGAAAAGTACGAGAGATCAGCGAAGAATATGGCGTTGAATCTAGTTGCATTCGGCGTTGGGGCAGAGAGTTCAAAGAAAAGTCAGGAGACTTCTCAAAGAAGCAAGAATTAACTCCTGAGCAGATAGAGTTACGCCAATTACAACGGGAGCTTAAAGAGGTCACATTGGAACGCGATATCTTAAAAAAGGCTGTGGGCATCTTCTCCAAGAGCGACAGGTAACATATAAATTCATCTTAAAAAATGAATTTGATTATCCTATTGAGAAGATGTGCAAGTATTTAAGTGTTTAAAAAAGTTCTTTTTACGATTGGGCTATGAATCGAGATTTGATATCTCAATCGAACAAAAAGACCTTGCTTCTGACCAATCGTATTCAGTTTTTATTCAATCAGAACAAACAGATATATGGCAACTATAAAATTCATAAAGCATTGGTAAAGGAAGGTTTTAGTTACTCCAGATCATATATAGCTAAGAAGATGAGAGAATTGGGTTTAAAAAGCGTGGTGAGCAGAAAACATGTGATTACAACAGATTCAGGCCACTCTTTGCCGGCTGCAAAAAATGTGTTAGACAGGGATTTCAGCAGTTTAGAGCTAGGTAATAAATGAGGCTCAGACATTACGTATATCCGAGTGAATAGTGATTGGAACTACTTAACAACCATCATTGATCTGGCAGACAGAAAGATTGTCGGATGGTCGCTGAGTAAAGACATGACCACCGAAAACACCCCTTTAAAGGCATGGTGTAATGCCAGGGATACTAGAAGTATTCAAAACGGATTTATATTTCACTCGGATAGAGGAGTTCAATATGCAGCAAAAAAATGACTAAAATGTTTCTTTTGAACAACAAAATAACTCAAAGCATAAGTAGAAAAGAAGAAAAAGCATGGCTTTTGAAGGATTGGGATAATGCAGTAGCAGAGAGCTTCTTTAAAACGATAAAACACGAATGGCTTTACAGATTTAAATTCAAGTCATTTGAGTAGCTATATGTGTCCATCGATGAATATATCCAATGGTACAATACGAAAAGATTACATTCTACATTGGGATATTTGAGCCCACTAGAAATGGAGCTAAAACTGAGAAACAAAATTAAAAAAGCGGCTTAGAAAAATAGTCCTGAATTTAGTAGCTATTCCAGTAAAGGTTCGTCAATATCGTATCCCAAGAAAAACAGGATATCCCAGCACTAACGTTTGGTCTTCAAAAGCAATGCTTTTTCTTCTTGCATAAACCAAGATACGGAATATTCAAATTAAATTTAGTTGTAATTATCAAAGCGTATTCACAACTTAGTTGTGCAACAGCCACACACGCTAAGCGCAAGCATAGGCAATATTCTTCGTTTAATCAGTCAAGTATAGGAATCTATATTCAAAAGCTTAATCGCTTTTTCCTATCTTAGAAAAAACAATTTCACTCGGAAGCTATGCCTGCGCCGTCCGTTATAGTGCATTGACAATGACACAAACTAGAACCAAAATATATTTTGCAGTTAAAACTGAAGCATACGGTTTTGATTTAGATGGATTCAAGAAGTTCCTTACTCTTGAACCAACTAAGTTTGAATTGAAAAATTCGAGAAGAGCTTTTCCGAAATGCACAATTTGGGAATATTAACTTCCCGAAATTGATCATTGGGACTTAGAATTATAGTTGAACAATTTGATTTCAACTTTAGTTCCTCATATTAATGAGTTTAATAATCTAAGAGATAATTGTGACGTTTATTACACCCTTCAAATTGTACTATACCATGGTGAAGAATCTCCTGCCCTGCATTTTAGCTCGGAAGTTTTAGAATTTGTTAGCTCAATAAAAGCCGTAATAGATTGCGACATGTATAACGTGAAATAAACGCACTATACCCGCACCTGTAGAACATATGGGTTTCTGTTTCAAGAGATCACTTATGTGTTAACAATACCATTCTCTCCTTCGAAAAAATAAACTTGGTACAAATACTAATATTGTTTAGCTTAAACCATTCTTGGTTGGATCAACTTTAAATTAGGAAACAAAAAAAATCCTTGAAACAAATGTTTCAAGGATTTATAAAAGCTTATTTTAATATTCTATTACCGAGAAGTAATATACTCCGTTATCGTTTTACAACGCGGTAGATAAACTGTTCATCATTCGAAGAAATAGTAACAGTATATAATCCAACTGCAAGATCAGCATCCAAATTCAATGTTACCTCGTTAAGTTCGTCTTCAACCACCTGGTTGAGAATCTCTTTTCCAACGGGATCAGAAACAACAATGTTTAATGGAAATGTTAGATCAACCAAATTCGCCAATGTAATCTCACCAACAAATGGATTTGGAAATACTATAGCTGATGCGGCCTTCTCAAAGTTCACTGATCTTGTAAGAAAGTAATTAAATTGTCCATTATAATCAGTTTGTTTCAACCGGTAGTATCGGATACCTTCCATTGGATTCACATCTTGAGTAGCGTACGTATTTGGCTCTAAAGATGTTCCAGCTCCACCAACCTCAATAATTGACTCCCAAAGAATACCATCAATTGACTTTTCAACGGTAAAGTAATCATTGTTACGCTCACTAACCGTTTCCCAATCGAGAAGTACTTTATTTCCAGTTGCTTGCACGTTAAAACTCGCAAGTTCAACAGGTAATCCTGTTGGATAGTCTACTGTAATTCGTGCAAAAATCCCTCCAGGTAACCCTCCTATTCCATCATCAAGCCCTTCGCAACTAGTAAAACTTGTAATCATCATTTGGTTAAATCCTCCTGGATTATATCCAGTAACATTCAAAGATACTGTATTAAGATATCCAGGTGAATTACAAGAGCATCCTCCATTAGCTATATTGAAAAAGGTTTGTGTTCCAGTATTCCCATTCAAAACAGCATTTCTTCCTGTTGTTCCGTCACAACGAATCGCAGCTCCAAACTGAACGGATACAGATGTCGGTGCAACTGTACCAGTTGACGACCAGTTAAACCCGTAATCGCCACTACAACCATTGTAATACCCACCACTACCACAAGTGTTTCCTAGGTTAACTAACCCCCCAAAAGGAACATCATAAACAACGGTTTGTGCACTTGAAAAATTCTGGATTAAAAAGAGAACAATAAGTCCTGCCCAGTTATTAAGTTTTGGATACAATAGTCTTCGTATCATGTCGATTTGATTTTAAAATAGTTAGTTCATTCTCTTATAAAGATAGTGATAGATATACTAAAACACCTCAAATCCAAGCTTACAAATAGCTTACTCTAACCTTTCATTTACATTACAATTGGCTCAAACCACCTTCCTCTTTTAAAGGTTATACCAAGCTGCGAATTCAAAATATACACCGTGGACTGTCTACCTTTGTTAGGCGATTTAATTAAGCTCATATTTATTAAATTTAGATTAAGAGAAAAAGGTATGATAATGACTTCAAGGTCATGATAGCAGAACTCTTGAATTCAGGAAGAAAAGTACGAGAGATCAGCGAAGAATTCGGCGTTGAATCTAATTGCATTCGGCGTTGGGGCAGAGAGTTCAAAGAAAAGTCAAGACTTCTCCAAGAAGCGAGAATTGACTCCAGAGCAGATAGAGTTACGCCAATCACAACGGGAGCTTAAAGAGGTCACATTGGAACCCGATATCTTAAAAAAGGCTGTGGGCATCTTCTCCAAGAGCGACAGGTAACATATAAATTCATCTTAAAAAATGAATTTGATTATCCTGTTGAGAAGATTTGCAAGTATTTAAGTGTTTCGAAAAGTTCTTTTTAGGGTTTGTAATCTGAACTCTGTCTGCTGAGTCTCGTCATCATCTTTGTTGCGACGATCATTGTATCTCAAGTTTTAATCGCCCATCAAATATAATGGATAATTGTTGAACAGTAATAACCCAGTTTTGAATAGGAGATGTCCACTTTTTCATAATGTTCCGAGTTGCTAGATAAATAAGTTTCAACAGTGCGTCATCGCTGGGAAAGCGCCTTTAGTTTTGGTCACTTTTCGTATTTGTCGGTGGAAGCCTTCCACGGTATTTGTTGTATAGATGATTTTTCGAATCGGCTTTCTAAATTGAAAATACGTGGATAATCTGTCCCAGTTATTTCTCCAAGACTTAATTACAATCGGGTATTTACCTTCCCATTTTTCAGCTAAATTGTCGAGTTCTGTTTCTGCCATCTCTTTGGTGTCTGCTCGGTAAACGAGTTTTAAATCAGCCATAAATTCCTTTTGATCTTTCGAGGCTACATATTTTAGCGAGTTTTATTTGGTGCACGATACAGGTTTTTATTTCTGTTTTTGGAAACACACTCAATATGGCTTCTGAAAAGCCTTTAAGATTGTCGGTACAAGCGATCAAAATATCCTGAACACCTCTATTGTTTAGGTCGGTAAGTACTTGTAACCAAAAGCTAGCACCTTCACTTTCTGATAAATAAATTCCCAGGACGTCTTTATGTTAAGATGTTGCAATGCGGCGTAATAGACTAAAGTTCAAATAATAGATTTACTCCCTGGGATTTACATTGTTAGTGCAGAACAAGTAGAAGCCTATAAAACGAAGCGTCTAGTGATCACAGAATAGGTTTGTTAGAGATCATTAGTTAAAACCTGCTTTCACTTTTGTGATAGCAGGTTTTTTATGAAAAGTCCCCAGCCAAGTATCATAAGCAGCCCTCCGATTGGTGTAATTGGTCCTAAAAACTTTAAGGAAACTCCCATTGGACCTTGCAATACCAAAAGGTAAATCGAAAGGCTAAACACTGCGACCCCAATTAACATCAACCGAATAACCCATTTGGAATTAATGAGAAGCCGGTCGGCATTTGCACCCAAGATGATCAATGCAAACCCATGATACATTTGGTAACGAACTCCTGTTTCAAAGGAAAGTACTTGACTAGCATCGACTACTTTTTTTAAGCTGTGAGCACCAAATGCCCCTAAAACGATTCCTATTAAAATCAATGCAGCACCCGTTATAACAATTTTCTTATTCATTTTTCAAATTTAATGTGAAGTCCAAAACTTGAGACCAACCCTTCCATTTCCCATATTCACCAATGGTTTCATTGTGCCAAAGAAAAATGAAATCACCTCCGAAATTTCGAATTTCAGCGTATAGTTTATGAATTCTACGCTTACTTTCTTCAGGAGTTAAGGACATATATTCCAAAAGCGTTCCGTCCATATAAGCAAAGGGATGAAGCGTCAATTCGGTAACCTCATTTCGTTCCAAATCAAACCAATTGTGCGCTCTTGCAGTTCCGGATCGAAACCCAACATTCTCAGCGAATCCCATGGAGTAATCATTGCGAATTCCTGCATCGATTAAACCCCTGTATGAATTTGGCAGTTGAAACCTCAAAAAATGCTGCCGTGAGCTAACAATACTCGAACCCGTAATTGATTCCAAACCGTCCCTTTCTTCCATCACCTGGGACGCATTAAGAAATGATCCATACGAGGGATGAATATTTACTTCCACTGATTGCGCAACTCTCTTAATCAATTTCCGATGTTGTATATTTCCGATCGGAACATTTCTGTCTTTAGAACCTTCGCTTGCTGTTAACCAAAAAACCTTGGAACCCGAAAACTGTTTCCCAACCTCAATTATTTTATCGAATGTATCGTAAGGATCTTTCTCTCCATTTTCGACAGATTTACGCTTCGTAATTCGCTTCGCATCAAGTTTGACAACATCCTTTAATTTTGATAATGCTCTCCTTTTCCCAGACTTAAGCCTGAAAGCATAGGTATTATCGATATCGAAAGTCGGAATGATTTCAACTTTACTTTTCACCACCTCCACTTTCAATAAGTCTACAATGATATAGCTTGCCCATCTGTCACAGACCGCCAGTTCAACCCATTCGTATTTTTTCAAAATGCTGTTCGAAAATGGAAACCGATCGTGGTCGTCATACGAGTCGCAGCTGTACTCTTCCATTCTCGTCAAAACGTAAAAAACGGAAGCTACAAGATCTTGATTCCCATTAAATGAAAGGCAATCAATAAATTCAGTTTTGACCATGTCCAAATTACCATTCCAAATTCTAGTCTCATTGAGCAAACCTGAAGGAGTCAACGAAGTCCCATTAGCACTATCATGCCTTGAGTAATTTAATTTAGGCCCCTTAAAATCATTGAAAGCATCAATGGATTCAACCAAAGTGTAATCCACCCCTCTCATTTTGAAAATGAAATCAAATGTGTATTGAATACGGGCTGATATGTCGTCAACAAGTACGAAAACCATTAATTATAAACTACTAATTGGGTTAATCATATAAAATTCCTTCATCCACAAAGCTAAAGTAATTATTTGCAGTGATGATGAGGTGATCTAAAACTTGAATATCAATTAACCGACCAAACTTCACAAGCGACTTTGTAAGCTTTATATCAGACGCACTTGGCTTTAATTGACCGCTGGGGTGATTATGAGCTAGGATAACAGCGCAAGCTTTGTGCTGCAGCGCTTGAGAAAAAATTATTTTTCCATCAGCAACAGTTCCTGAGACCCCCCCTTTTGACAATTGTTCATAGGCCAAAATATTATTCGCTCTATTCAAATACAAGACATAAAACTCTTCATGCTCCAAATCAGTAAAGAAAGGAACAAGAAAATTATAACTATCGCCTGAACATCTTACCGATGGTTTTCCCTTGGATTTGGTGCGCCTTCTTCTTCGTGAAATTTCCATAACAGCCAAAATTTCTATTGCTCTAACCTCTCCGATTCCCGGATATTTTTTTAAATCGTTAACGGACCTTCGGGACAATGCTTCCAAATCGTTGTTTACATCTTCAAGAATAGAACGTGCTACTTCAACGGCGCTCAATTCCTTCGTTCCGCTTCCTAATACTATTGCCAATAACTCTGCATCAGAAAGGGCGTTCTTGCCTTTTGTTAGCATTTTTTCTCGTGGACGGTCATCTTCCGCCCAATACTTAATAGGGGTTCTTTTCATGAATAGGTTCGGTTATAATTTTACTCCTCTCCATTTAAGTTATTGTTTTTATTTCGATTTTCCATCCTTTTTATGGTATGGTTATTGACAATCATTTTGTGTACAATTACACTCGGAATTAAATTATCTATAAAGTATCAAAAGTACCTTTGGATCAAAGAAAGACACCTCATATGAAGCATCTAATTTTATCAATTCTAATTTCATTCTCCTTTGTTTCCAATGCCCAAAAGGATTTAACCTTCTCCCTTGATACCTATTTATCAGACAATCCGTATTTAGATGCTGCCGTCGACAGTATCTTTTCAACTTTAAATGACAATTCAATTGTCGCTCAGTTATTGATGCCTGCAGTAGGGCGCCTTGGACAACATGAGGACACCATCAAATCGTATGTTGAAAGCCAATTAATTGGTGGCGTTTTGTTGTTAAACGGGACCAAGGAACAATTCAAAGGTTGGACATCTACTTACGAGAAAATGAATTCTGAAATTGGCAATCTTCCTTTCCTTTATTCTGCCGATGCTGAACCGAGCTTAGTCAATCGAAAAATGATTGGATCTAAAAAAGTTCCAAGAGCAAACGCAATTAAAACCCTAGAAGAAGTGACTTCAGTGACAAAAATGATTTCAAATGACCTCAACGATGTTGGAGTCAATTATAACTTCTCTCCAGTAGTTGATGTTGCTAAAAACGCAACTGTGGGTTACAGAGGGTTTAATTACAAACCTGAAAATGTTATTCCGTTCTCGGCAGCATTCATAGAGCAAACTCAAAACCAAAATATCGTAGCTACGGCAAAGCATTTTCCAGGCCATGGACTTATTACTGGCGACACGCACAAATCACTCCAAATGATTGACGGCGAATTAAAAGAACTTAAAAACTATCCTCCACTAATCGATGGTGGCGTATTATCTGTCATGATCGCGCATATTGCAGTTAAAAACAATGAATTATTCGGAACTAGCGGACTTCCATCTACGCTTTCTGAAAACATGGTAAAGAACCTTTTAAGAGACAGTTTAAATTTCAAAGGATTGATAGTCACTGACGCAATGAACATGGGAGGTGTAGCCAAAGTTCCGCAAGCTGCAATGAAAGCAATTGATGCCGGTTGCGATATAATTTTAATGCCTTTAAATGTGCGTAAAGCGCACAAAAACATACTGGAAAAATATTTATCTGACGAGAAGTACAAGCTTAAAGTAGAAACGGCTACTAAAAGAGTTATCAGAATGAAAATCTGCCTTGGCTTAATCGAAGTAAACTAAATTATTAGTGCATTATTCAAGGTAGCTTGCTTTTCCGATAGTATCTGTTAACTTTGAGATAATGCCCATGTCACAATTACATAATATCATTCAGGACTTCCGCCCAATTGGGCTAGAGGAAATGGATAGTGGCACAAAATTAATGAACAGAGTTGATACAAAATTCGTCTTAAACGTTGATGATTTAATTGAAATTTTACCCCAGTTAAAAGAAGAATATCGAATTCTTGAAATTCAAGGAGTTCGTTTCCCATCTTACGAAAGCGAATACTTCGACGATAAAAAACTTACTTTCTATATTGATCACCATAGAAAAAAGGTAGACCGATACAAAGTGAGGTACCGAAAGTACATCGAATCTAACATTGCCTTTTTAGAGGTGAAACACAAGAGAAAAGGACGAACGGACAAACAAAGAATTAAAGTTGATGACCTGCCGGGAAGTATGTCTAATGAGGACCACGATTTTGTAAAAAGCACTGGAGTTCCATTGGATAATTTAGAATTGGTCTTGACAAATAAATTCAGTAGAATAACCTTTGTTGGAATTAATCACAACGAGCGATTGACTTTTGATTTCAATTTAAGCTTTTTCAAAGATGATAAGGAAATTGTTCTTACGAATCTTGTTATTGCCGAATTAAAACAAGCGAGAGTTATTAGAACCTCACCATTTTACGCTATTATGAAAGGATTACTTGTTCGCCCTTTTAGAATTAGTAAATATTGTATTGGAATAATCGAACTTTATGGAAGAGAGAACGTAAAGTACAATCGATTCAAAAAGAAACTCTTAAAAATAAATAAACTACGAAATAATGTCGCTTAACATCCCTTCTCTTACTTCTGTAAGTGAGCTTTTCAACCTATCTTGGTTCAACGATGACTTTTATACGCTAGTGTTGAGGCTAGCGATCAACCTGTTCGTCCTAACATTATTGATACGCTTTTTATATTACCCGCATACGAAACGTAAAGACTACCTATTTACATACTACCTAATAGGAACAATTACATTCTTCGTTTGTTTTGGCCTGAAGAAACTCGACATTGATACAGGAATGGGACTTGGCCTTTTTGCGATCTTCGGAATTATACGTTACCGTACCGATCCAATTCCAATTAAGGAAATGACCTACTTGTTCCTGATTATTGGTGTAAGTGTTGTCAACTCGCTTGCCTCAAACAAAATTAGTATGGCAGAAATGGCCTTAATTAATGGAACGTTAGTAGGGGTGACATTCGTTCTTGAACGTCTGTGGTTACTGAAGCACGAAACAAGAAAAACAATTGTCTACGAAAGAATTGACTTGATCAGACCAGAGCAATATCAAGAGCTAAAAAATGATCTTGAAGAAAGAACTGGATTGAAAATCAACCGAGTTGAAGTTGGGAAAATTAACTTCTTAGACGATACTGCTCAAATAAGAATTTATTACTATGCTGATGCGCAAGAATTCTCTGACTATAGTAATAACAACTAATCTTGCCCGTTAACCTTGAGTCATGAAAAGACTCCGAATCTTATTGCTACCGTTTGCAATCCCTTACGGTCTTATTGTTGCAATTCGTAACATCCTTTTCAATAAGGGAATCTTGCCAAGTTATGCCATTCCTAGAAAATCAATTGTCGTTGGGAACTTATCTGCTGGCGGAACGGGAAAAACGCCATTGGTAGATTACATTCTCAATCATTTTAAAGAATTGAACATCTCTACCTCTGCCCTCAGCCGTGGCTATGGACGCAGTACAAAAGGAGTACTCATTGGTAATTCAAAATCAACCAGCGAGCAAATCGGAGACGAACCCCTACTCTATCAAAACCACCACGGAGATCAAGTCAATGTTGTTGTTGCTGAAAAACGAAAAGCTGGCGTAGAACGAATTCTAAAAAACTTCCCTGAAAACAAACTGATTGTTCTTGACGATGCCTTTCAACACAGAGCGGTCACAGCAGGTTTAAGTATTTTAGTTACGCAATTCAATGACTTGTATTGCGACGACTTCATGCTTCCTGCAGGTAATTTACGAGAATTCAAAAGTGGAGCAAAAAGAGCTGATATCTTAGTAATTTCAAAATCTCCGCCAAACTTGGACGATGAAGCGAAAAAAGTAATCTTGGAACGAATTAACTTTCATGGAAAACACGTTTTCTTTTCATCAATTGCTTATGGCGATCTTGTCCCCTTCAATTCTGCAGTAATTGCAAAGGCTACATCTATTTTATTGGTCACTGGAATTGGAAACCCTAAGCCTCTGATCGACCAACTATCACGATTTAGTAAAGTAGAGCATTTAGCCTTTAAAGACCACCATGATTTTACCGCCTCTGATATTGAGCTAATTCATGATAAATTTGGTAAATTTGCTAGTGATGAGAAGATCATTGTCACTACCGAGAAGGACTTTATGCGATTGAAAAAGTTCGATGAAGTATTTGACGCTTCTCACGCTTGGTTTTATCAACCAATAAAAATTGAACTCGATCAACAAAAAATATTTAATAATCTACTAGAAGAGTATGTTGGAAAAATTTAAAGAAGCACACGATTATATTAAATCACAGACTTCCGTTGAGCCGTCAATAGGAATCATTCTTGGAACTGGGCTTGGTGGACTTGTCAACGAAATCGAAATCATCGATGAGATTGAATACAAAAACATTCCTCATTTTCCATTATCAACGGTTCAAAGTCATTCAGGAAAACTAATTTTCGGAAAATTAGGCGGAAAACAAGTAGTTGCAATGCAAGGACGTTTTCATTTTTACGAAGGATACACAATGAAAGAAGTGACCTTCCCTGTTCGAGTAATGAAATTCTTAGGAATTGAACGCTTGTTTGTAAGTAATGCCTCTGGTGGAGTTAATCCAGACTTTGAAATCGGTGATGTTATGATCCAAACAGATCACATAAATCTTTTCCCAGCGCATCCTCTTATTGGAAAAAACTTTGACGAATTAGGTCCTCGCTTTCCAGATATGAGTCAGCCTTATGATCACAAAATGATTGCACTGGCGAAAGAAATTGCAGCCGAATCAAACATTAAAGTCCAAACGGGAACTTACGCTGGCTTAACAGGCCCAACTTTAGAAACGCCTGCAGAGTACAGTTACGTTAGAGCTATTGGCGCTGACACAGTTGGTATGTCAACAGTTCCCGAAGTAATCGTTGCAAGGCACATGAGTATTCCTTGTTTTGCGATTTCAATTATTACAGACCTTGGAGTTCCAGGAAAAATACAAGAAGTTAGCGTTGAAGATGTTATTGCAGTTGCAGGAAAAGCTGAACCTTCAATGACAACAATTATGCGTGAACTAATAGCGAGAGTTTAGTTATGACCCCAGAAATTAGAGCAAAATACGAAGTAGTGATTGGGCTAGAAGTCCATGCACAAATGCTTACAAAAACGAAGGCGTACTCCAATGACGTGAATGAATTTGGAGCAATTCCAAACACGAACGTCAGTCCAATAACATTGGGACATCCAGGTACGCTTCCAAAAATGAACAAAAAGACGATTGAATATGCGATTCGTCTTGGAATTGCCTGTGGATGTGACATTACAGAGAATCAAAATTTCGACCGTAAAAATTACTTCTACCCAGATCTTCCGAAAGGATATCAAATAACACAAGACCATACGCCTATCTGCACGAATGGACAGATCTATATCAAAGACGAGAAAGAAGGTGAGAAACCGATTAAACTGACTCGAATTCACATGGAGGAAGATGCAGGGAAAAGCATGCACGACGTGGATCTTTATGACACTTTAGTGGATCTAAACAGAGCTGGCGTTCCTTTATTAGAAATCGTTTCAGAACCAGACATGAGAGCGTCACAAGAAGCTTACGACTATCTTATGGAAGTAAGAAAGCTTGTTCGTTACCTTGATATCTGTGATGGAAACATGGAAGAAGGATCAATGAGATGTGATGCAAACATTTCAGTTATGCTTGTTGGTTCGAAGGAATTTGGAACAAAAGTCGAAGTGAAAAATATGAACTCGATGCGTAACGTTCAAAAGGCCATTGAATTTGAAATTGAACGTCAAATTGAAATGGTTGAGAACAACGAGACTATTTATATGGAAACACGCTCGTATGATGCGCTAAAGAATATTACAATTGGGATGCGTTCTAAAGAAGCGGCCAACGACTATCGTTTCTTCCCAGAACCAGATCTTCAGCCAATTACTGTTTTAGCAGCTGACATTGAAATTATTCGAGCTGAAATGCCCGAGCTTCCAAGAGATCTTTTTATTAAATACACGAGCAATTATGGTCTTTCAGACTATGACGCTTACAACTTAACGGATTCTCGTGAAATAGCACTTTTCTATGAAAAGGTGATCTCATTTACTAAAAACTATAAGAGTGCAGCAAACTGGGTTATGGGTGATGTCAAATCCCATTTAAATCAAAATGGATTAGAAATTAGCGAATTCCCTATTGCAGCAGATCAATTGGCCGAGCTAATTAAAATAGTAGACGAAGGAAAGGTTTCGTCTACGGTTGCGTCTCAGAAGGTATTCCCAGAAATGCTAAAATCAAATGAAAAGTCACCACTTCAAATTGCAGAATCTTTAAACTTGATTCAAGACTCGAATGAAGATTCAATTTTAATATTTATTGAAGAAGTGATAAAGCAACACCCTGATGAGGTTGAACGTTATAGAAATGGCGAGAAACAATTGATTGGTTTCCTTATGGGACAATTAATGCGTGCATCAAAGGGGAAAGCTGACCCAAAAGCGGCGAATCAATTAATGCGTCAAACATTAGAGAAATTATGATAAATAAGATTTTTGGTCTGTTCTTACTGTTGACCTTTGTTTCTTGCGAAGAAACAAAGCCGGAGTCACAAAATGGACAGGACAGTGAAAAACTAGAAGACAATTTTACAATTGCTGGAAATATTAATGGTGGAGGAAACTTAACATTTCATCTGGAAGCTTTAACTGAACAAGGACCTGCTAAGGTTGCAGAAGTGAAAGCGGATGGTAATGGAAAATTTAAAATGACGGGAAATCTTCCTGGAATGGGTTTATACCAGCTAAGAATGGGGGAATCAAATGAGAAAATCATCCCTCTTACCATGGTTCCTAATGATAATTTGAATATTAACGCGACAGTAGATAATTTCATTGTTTCACCTGAAATTAGCGGTACAGATTGGGCTTCAACAATGTCAAAATACATGAAAATCTATTCTGATTTCCATTTTGCTCAAGTAAGCTTAATGGAACAGAAGGATGAAATTTCAAATCTTGAATTGACGAAAAGATTTAAGGAATTAAAAGTACCAGTTGACTCATTCGCTATCGCTGAAATGATAGCAAATCCAGGGAATGCTTTCAATATTGTACTCTCTGACGCTGCTACACCAAGCATGGGCTTTATTGATTGGAATCCAGAAAACATCGATGTTCTCAATAGAGTCTGTGATGCTTTTAACAAGAAATATCCAGAAACAGTTGCTACACTTTCTTTGTCGAACAAGACGTATCAAATCGAAATGAATTACAGAAAGCACGTGAAGAATACTTCAGGTACACTTCCTGCTCCAGAAATCGCATTGAACAATCCAGACGGAGTTGAATTAAAGCTTTCTTCCTTAAAGGGTAAATATGTTTTGATTGACTTTTGGGCATCGTGGTGCGGACCGTGTAGAAGAGAAAGTCCAAACGTTGTACGCCTTTACAATAAATACAAAGACAGAGGCTTTACTATATACTCAGTCTCTTTGGATGACAATATGGAAGCTTGGAAAGCAGCAATTAAATCCGACGGACTTGCTTGGCCAAATCACGTTAGCGATCTGCTTAAATGGAATTCTCCTCTCCCTCAACTTTATGGTTTTACAGGGATTCCACATACCGTTCTTCTCAACAAAGAAGGAAATGTAATCGGTGTTGGATTGAGAGGTGAGAGTTTGGAACAAAAATTGAATGAAGTTTTCTCAAAATAAAATATTATGCGATTATTAACGGTACTAGTGCTTTCTGTTATTCCTTTTCTTTCTGGAGCTCAAGGCATTTCAATTGATTTAACAGGAATGATTTTCAATTCTGGAGAAGATTCAATTCATATCTCTCAATTTTATGGAGATCACTATGAAGATATTCGAGGAGTCAAATTTGATAAAGATGGGAATTTCAATCTTTCAGGTCAATTGGATAGCGAGGATTATTATGTATTAAGATTTGGAAACAACCACATTAATTTAATTCTTAGAGATAAGTCTGCTATTAAGGTTTATGGTGATGGCGCCAACATAATTGAATTCGTGAACATCTTAGGGTCTGAAGAATCCAAGAGCATGAACGAATACTTAGTCATCGAAAAGAATTGGAAACAAAAACTTGATTCGGCAAACACATTGGTTGCAAATGATCCTAGTAAGCGAAGTGTGATAAACAATCAAATGACAAACGAATACAAAAGTTTCCAAGGATTACAAAAGTCTTTTGTTTCGCGTCATGCAAATAGTCCAGCGCTTCTACCCGTTTTAAATTCAATCGACATGAACAGTGATTTCGCAAGCTATGAAGCAATTGTAAATCAACTTTCAATTGGATTTGGCGGATCGCCAACAGTAAAAGAGTTAAAATTAAAATTTGATGCTATAAAAACCGAAAGGACTAAAAATGATCCAATGGCTCCTGGAAAACCTGCTCCTGATTTTACCGAAGCTTATGCAAACGGAGATTCTTTGTCTCTATCTGATTTAAAAGGAAGTGTTGTTCTTTTAGACTTCTGGGCTTCATGGTGCGGACCGTGTAGAAGAGAGAATCCAAACGTTGTGAAGCTGTACAAAAAGTACAAAGAGGATGGTTTCACGGTACTCAGTGTTTCATTGGATAAAACAAAAGCACCTTGGTTAGCAGCAATCGAAAAGGATCAATTAATATGGCCATATCATGTAAGTGACCTTGGAGGCTGGAACAGTAAAGTGCCCAAACTATACGGCGTAAGAGGAATTCCTTTTACAGTTCTTATTGATAAAAAAGGAAACATCATCCGTACAAAATTAAGAAGTCCAGAGCTTGAAACTGAATTAGCTCGTATATTTGGTCATTGATGACAAACAATTCAAAAAAAATCTATTTCGCTTCTGATTTTCACTTAGGCGCTCCTGATTATGAATCAAGCTTGGTTCGAGAAAAGAAAATTGTTTCTTGGCTCAATCATATTGAAAAGGATGCCGCGGAGATTTTTCTTGTAGGGGATATTTTTGATTTTTGGTTTGAATACAAAAGAGCCATTCCTAGAGGTTTCGCAAGGTTACAAGGTAAAATTGCAGACCTAACCGATAAAGGAATCCCCGTTCATGTTTTTACTGGAAACCACGACATGTGGATTTTCGACTACCTTCCTAAAGAACTTGGCGTTCAATTGTACAGAGAACCAATCGAGCGTGAATTCTTCGGCAATAAGTATTTCATTGGTCACGGCGACGGTTTAGGCCCCGGTGACAAAGGCTACAAATTCCTTAAGAAAGTATTCGCTAATAAATTTTGCCAATGGTGTTTCGCTCGCCTCCATCCTAACTTTGGAATTTGGCTGGCCGATAGATCGTCGAAAACAAGCAGAGCTAAATCTGGAGATACGGATGAGAAATACCACGGAGACGAAAATGAATGGTTGTTTCAATTTTGCCAAGAGACCTTAAAAACGACGCATTACGATAATTTCATCTTTGGTCACAGACATTTGCCTATTGAAAAGAAAGTCAGCGAAAATTCTACATATTACAATTTAGGAGAGTGGATCAATTACTGCACCTACATGGTTGTTGATGAGAACTCGATCACCATGGAAAAATGGGAAGATTAGCTTTGACCTCGACCCTTGAATAGATTAATCTGGAAAATTTGCTTATCATCTCCTAAATGAAAAAAAGCAATTCTATTCTTAATCGAACTCCAATTCTTGGAATTGCTCTAAAGAACCAATTGTTCTCAATAAATAATCTTTAAAAGCTGACAACCGTCATTGAAACTTCTAAAATATCTTCATACATTGTTGCTATACTTATAGATTATGCACTAAATAAAAACCAATTGGACACGACCTGAATTTAAAGCATGCTTTATGCTGCAAATGCGGATTTTTTCCAGTCGAAAGATGAAACCTATCTCGTTCACAAAATTGTATCTGATGCTGACTATAGGATGATTCATCGTGAATTAGAGAAGGACAACGATTATCAGAGCACCCAAAAGATTCTATATAATATTGAGAAATTTAATTATTCAAAAGGTCAATTGCATGAACTCATGGCTGACATCAAAATCTTGTTTTTTGCCGATGGCGAATTTGATATTCAGGAAGAAAATATGTTACGTGCCTTGAAAAAGCTGATTAACTAGGTATTATTACATTCCTGGCATTGCCCCACCTGCACCTTTCATTTGCTTCATCATGTTGCGCATGTTCTTAGGATTGCTCATCATTTTCATCATCTTCTTCGTGTCAACAAATTGTTTCATCAATTTGTTCACCTCTTGGATGTTTGTTCCACTTCCTTTTGCAATTCTATTTTTACGCGTACCATTAATTAAATCGGGCTTTGATCTTTCTTCTGGTGTCATTGAGTAAATGATCGCTTCGATGTGTTTGAATGCGTCATCTTCAATTTCGACACCTTTCATTGCTTTCCCCATTCCAGGAATCATTCCCATTAAATCCTTAACGTTACCCATCTTCTTCACTTGTTGAAGTTGGCTTAAGAAATCGTTAAAGTCGAATTGGTTTTTCTGAATTTTCTTTTGAAGTTGTCGTGCTTCTTCTTCGTTGAATTGTTCTTGAGCACGTTCAACAAGTGAGACAACATCACCTTTTCCAAGGATTCTGTCTGCCATACGAGCAGGATAGAAAACATCAAGTGCATCCATCTTCTCCCCTGTACCAACAAACTTAATTGGCTTGTTAACGATAGATTTAATTGACAAGGCAGCTCCACCTCTAGTATCACCGTCTAATTTTGTTAGAACAACTCCATCAAAATTAATTCGCTCATCAAATGCCTTTGCCGTGTTAACAGCGTCTTGACCTGTCATTGAATCAACAACAAATAAAGTTTCCGTGGGTTGAATTGCGTTCTTCACGTCAGCAATCTCGGACATCATTTGCTCATCAACGGCTAAACGACCCGCGGTATCTATAATAACAACGTTAAATCCGTTTGCTTTTGCATGCTGAACAGCCGCTTGAGCAATTTTAACAGGATTCTTTTCTTCTTTGTTTGAATATACTTCAACCCCCAATTGTTCACCTAAAACGTGTAATTGGTCAATCGCTGCAGGACGGTAAACATCACAAGCAGCCAATAATGGATTCTTTCCTTTCTTTGTTTTGAGGTAACTCGCCAGTTTCCCTGAGAAAGTCGTTTTACCCGATCCTTGAAGTCCAGACATTAAAATAATTCCAGGATTCCCCTTCACATTAATTTCAACTTCATTCCCTCCCATAAGCTCAACTAGCTGCTCATGACAGATTTTAATCATCAATTGCCCTGGAGAAATTGAAGTCAATACGTTTTCACCCATCGCCTTCTCCTTAACGGTAGTCGTAAATTCCTTCGCCGTTTTAAAGTTGACATCGGCATCTAATAATGCACGTCTCACCTCTTTTAATGTCTCAGCAACATTAATCTCAGAAATTTGTCCTTGTCCTTTTAAGACTTTGAAAGCTCTTTCGAACTTATCCGTTAAATTTTCAAACATAGTTATATGGTATTCGGGCTACAAAACTACGAAAAAGGCTTCTCTTTCTATAGTTCTGCGGCTTACATTTTTAGGTTGAAGCTTGCTTATTATTCTGATTCAGCCAATTCCCCTCCTTCAACTTTCGTCTCTAGATTAATTAGAGCTATTTTGATATTGAAATAACCGTAAACAATCGTCATCACTGGACTAATTAGATTAAAGAAACAATACATCCAGTATTCACCTGTCGCAACTCCCAAAACCGTTGATTGAGCAGCCCCACAAGTGTTCCAGGGAAAGAGAACAGATGTCACTGTTCCTGAATCTTCCAAGGTACGACTCAAATTTTCTGGTGCCAATCCTCTTTCACGATAAGTACCTGCGAACATTCTTCCCGGAACTACAATTGCCAAATATTGATCTGATGCCGTTGCATTAAAAAACACACAGGTTCCTGCCGTAGTCGCAATAAGCGATCCTGTAGATTTAGCCAAAGAAACTACGGCTGTTGTGATTCTTTGCAGTAGTCCGCAAGCTTCCATAACGCCACCAAAAGCCATTGCACATATGATTAACCAAATAGTATTCATCATTCCAGACATCCCTTTGGATCCGAATAACTTATGAATTCCACTGTATGTATCTGAATCGCTAATAAGCAACTCATGGTAATATTGCGAATCCATTGCTAATGACGGTATCATCGGTTGATGTACTTCTTTTTCTGGAAACTCCTCTACCAATGCGGTAAACACCTCGTGATCTGCGCCTAAAAGCGAAACCTCTCCAAACATGGCATCTACAGCCGCTTTGTACGAATTATGAACATAATTACCGGTATTTCCTCCCAACTCTTTAATCAAATCAGGTTGAAAAATTACGGCTACAACTGCTCCCATAACCGCACCAATGAATAAGGATGGAACAGCGTCTACTTTCTTAATAATTAGGAAGATAACAACTGCTGGAACAATAAATAAAACAGGCGAGATATAAAATTTCGATTCTAATAAGTCTAAAATCCCTTGAACCCCTTCTTCACTTGGCTTCGATTCAATTGTGAATCCCCAAATAAGAAAAATGACCAATGTGATTGCAATTGATGGAATTGTCGTTAAAGCCATATAACGGATGTGCGTAAACAAATCCGTTCCTGCCATAGCTGGAGCTAAGTTCGTTGTGTCAGATAGGGGTGACATTTTATCACCAAAATAAGCCCCTGAAATAATGGCTCCTGCCACTACCCCTTCATGAATTCCAAGCACAGAACCAATGCCAAGTAAGGCCAATCCAACCGTTGCAATAGTACTCCATGAGCTTCCAGTAGCCACTGCGACGATTGCACTAATGGCACAAGCCGCAACTAAAAAGAAAGTAGGGTTTAATATTTTCAATCCGTAATAAATCATGGATGGAACAACCCCTGAAATCATCCAAGTCCCTGCTAAAGCACCAATCAATAAGAGAATAAGCAAGGCTGGAAGCGCCGATTTAATGCTCTTAACAATTCCACTTTGAAGTTCGTTCCAAGAATAATTCAAACGAAACCCAATTACTGTCGCCACAGCTGCAGCTATTAATAAGGCAATCTGATTTGGACCGTACGTTGCATCGTCCTTATATATATAGACGTTTAATGCGAGCAAACCAACCAAGACAACGATTGGAATTAAAGCGATTATAAAACTTGGTTTGCGGTAAACTTTATCAGATATCATAAATGGGAATTATTCTTTAGGGCCTTAAAAGTAAGGAAATTATGACCGTTTCTTTCCTTTTTTAGGATGGTAAAAAAGGAAGATTAAAACTGGCAACAAAGTCAAATCGGCTATCAGCGCTACAAAAAGGGCTAGACATAGCATAACGCCCAAATAGAATGTTCCCAAGAAGCTCGAAAATACCAACAATGCAAATCCTGAACACAGAATCAGCGTTGTAAGAATCATTGCTTTTCCTGTTGTCAAATAACTGCGTTTCAGCGCGTACATTTTAGTCCTGCCTTTCATGAGTTCGAACTTAAACTTACCGAGAAGGTGTATGGTATCATCGACAGCAATCCCAAATGCAATGGTAAAAATAATAGCCGTTGATATTTTCAACTCGACTCCCAAGTACCCCATAACGCCTGCAATAAACACGAGCGGAACAAGATTCGGAACAATGCTAATCAATAAGATGGATACCGATCTATAGATGAGCCCCATCAATAAGGCAACAATTAAAATTGAAACCAATAATCCCTTCACAAGGCTAGTTGAGAGGTAACTGAGGTTTTTATCAATCAAATGCGCAGTACCCGTTATTTTATAATCAATTTTTCCATTCAATGTTTTGGTCTCCAAATACTCCCGTAAACCCTTATCCATCGCGGTAACTTTGATGTTCCCCAAATCTCCAATCGTTCCACTAATTCGGGTCATTTGTTCGGTTGAATCAACCATTAATCGATAAATCCCTTCGGCGCTCTTACTTTTAAAACCGCGTTTAAGATCCCGCCACTTAATGCTCTGTGTTGGCAATGTAAAATACTCAGGCAATCCTGAATACATACTTCGGTGGCCAATTTTAATGGCAGTAACTAATGAATTTTTTATTGTTAAACCGTATTCATTTTTCAAATAGTGCTCAACGGTATCAATCGTTCTTAGAACCTCTTTATCCCAGACATTAATTGATGTGTCCTTTATTGTTATCGCCAGTTCAACAGGACGTATCCCACCATAATGAGAATCCAAATAATTAAAGTCTTGCTTTAATGGCTCACTGTCGCTCAAATCATCCATCAATAAATTGTTGGTCTTAATTTGCAACAATCCATAAACGCAGATCGCCAAAACACCGGCACTTATGACCAAAACTCTTCCACGACGACGAAGCGCAATGATAAACCACTTTTCCAACCTTTTTTTCCAGAAATGATCTTTTTTCTGTTTGCGAACGCGCTCTGGCCCGGGGAAGAAAATGAACAATGCAGGCAACGTAATAAAGGTTAAAACAAAGGCAATGAGTACTCCAATACCCATTACGATGCCAAATACCTGAATGGGTTGAACGCGCACAAAAACCAAAGAAAAGAATCCAATTGAAGTCGTGACTGACGTTAACAACGTTGCCATTCCAACTTCTCGAACAGATAATTTTATTGCATCCAAAGGTGTGTCCTCCGTCCTTAAAGCATCTAAATAACGAGACACAAGGTGAATCACATCAGACATCGAAACAACAAACATTACAGACGGAAGAACGGTAAGAATGATATTAATTGGTTCTTTGAACAGCCCCATCATACCTATTAACCAGAGCATTCCAGTGAAAATTATAATCTGAGGAATTAAAACACCCCAAATCGATCTGAAAGCAATGACAAGAAATAAAATAACGAGTAAAGCACTCAACGATAAAAACAGTAGTATCTCTTTCAACATCTTATCGATGTAATACTTCTGCCCTATAGTTCTTCCAGCGATTCGCATCCTCTGAAAATTATACTGATCCGCTTTACTATTTAGATTATCAATCAGTATATCACTTTTCTCTTTCGATAAAAAATCCTCGTGCTTTACAAACAAACAAATCGATTTCCCGTCTTCAGAAATAAAAGAATTAACAAGTTCGGGCTTGCTGAATATATTTATGGAATCTCTTTTTAAATCTAAGCTGTCGAGATCAATTAGTTGACGCGATGAAACTTTTGCTCGAATAAAGAGCTCTTGCATATTTGCAATTGAAGCCACCGAATCGACATTATCGATTTCTTTCAACTCTTCCGTGAACTGATCAATCTTAATTAAAAAATCTTTGTCAAATACTCCTTTATCTCTCTGAATTGCCAAAAGAAGGAAGTCATTGTCCGATTGAAATTTTTGTCTGTACTCCAAAAAGAACTCTGTTTCAGGATCGCCTGTTGGGTAAAATTTCTCGAAATCATAATCCAATTCAACCCTAGTAGCTTGATATACAAAAAAGAGTGTAAGGACTAAAAGTCCTCCTAATACTAATTTAGAATATTTTCTAAATGCTTTTTCACCAACGTTTTTCAATTTACAATCGTTTTATGGATAGCAAATATACTCCTTTGCTGCATAGTTGGTGTCCATTCATCACATTAGCTTGTCTTGGCTACCGAAAATTATTAAGTTTGAACAAATAAAATTATTATGAAAAAAATACTACTATCCATTTTTCTGTTTGCATCAGTAGGTGTCAACGCTCAAATGACGGCGGCTAATGAACCTGTAATTGGAGAAACGTCTAACATGTTTTTATGTGATTCATTCACCGTTAACTTAGACGCTGTTTCTGGTGTTGGTGTAACTTGGGATTATACATCCGTTGTTGGATACCCTGGAGAAATTAGAGTTGTTGATGTGGTTGCCCCGGCCTCCACTGCCTATGCTGCAAGTTACCCAACCTCTACAAAAGCATTTCAAGTTGAAAACGCATTAACTACTTATTTCACATCAACTCCTACTGAAAGAACTTCTCAAGGGTTTCAATTTTATGAAGTATCATTTGGAGATGTATTGGCTACTTATACTGGAGATGAACAAACAATGGTAACGTATCCATTCGTTCAAGGAAATTCAATTTCAGATACCTATGATGGGATGGTTGATTATTCATACAATGGTTTCCCTGTAAGTGAGACTTTAATCGGAAATGCATATGCGTGGATTGATGGAAGTGGAACTTTGGATTTACCAGGTGGTATTTCTCTTTCAAATGTAATTCGTTACAAATCTATGGATACCGCAGCAACTACAGTTCCTTTAATTGGAGCAGCTGAGTTGATGAGAACACAATATGAGTATTACGATTACGCGGATCAAAACCTTCCAGTGTTTATTCACACAACTATTAACTTGGCTTTACCAGGCGGAGGTGCTCCTTTAGCAACTATCACAATGGTTCTGTCAAAATACGAAGCAAATTACGCTTCGATTGATGACATCAATGAACTCACATTTAATGTATTCCCTAACCCTGCTTCAGATATGATTTCAATTAAAGGAAACTTCTCTGCAGAAGCAACAGGATCAATCATTGACCAGAGCGGTAGAGTTTTAGAAACAATGAATGTTCAAAACGGACAATCAATTAATATTTCTGATTTAGCGACTGGGTCTTACTTCTTCGCTATCGAAGACAGCGGATTTATCACTACGAAAACGATCATTAAGAAATAAGTGTTTTCGATTTATAAAATATCAAGCCCTCTCTGTTCAACCGAGAGGGCTTTTTTAATGATTATGGTGTTACGTTCGACAAGTTTCTTTGTTATATTCGTACAACGATTCGTCTATGAGAAAATTTTATCTATTAATTGTCCTGTTTTTATCCTTCAATTCGACCGCTCAAATTAATGAGGGCTTGAATCCAGAGGAAAGAGCTTATTTATTTCATATTGTTAAAAAGAGCCCCATTCTGGATAACAATTTCGGTCGCTACTTTGATTACCAAGGGCCTGAAATAACTTTCCCAAATAGAACTATTAATTACGATTCAATAGAGATCTTAATTATCAACCAACCGGATTTACTTGTTATTCGTAAGGAGGAAATTGCAAAATCAGCGAAAGGACTTATCGCGGAAGCGGCAAATAAAATGGCAATTTGGGAACTAAA
>JBLHVW010000033.1:0-26591 GCA_047628775.1 Salibacteraceae bacterium
GTGTTACCGTTGAAGAAATTATTGCGGCAACAAACGGTGATTTAATTGTTCCTGATTATGTTCCTGAAATGGTGTTGTAACTTATGAAATTTGAAATAGACCCCAAAGATTACGAGGAAATTGCTAAAGCAATTCACAGCGCTACTAGCCCTGTAGGAATTGATGCGAAGAAAACACACATTCTTATTCTCAACAAACTTCAAGAATTAAGTGATCGATTGGAAAAGATTGAATCAAAGCTAAATGAATAGTTTATTTTGATTCCCTATTTATTCTGATAGAAATTCATTTCCACAAGATACTTGTGCACAGGCTCGGTTAAAAGATACTGAACGTCTTTGCCTTCCTTGATATGATTTCTAATGAAGCTTGATGAAATCTTCATGACAGGAACGTCATTGCACAAATGAATATTCTTGTGCCGTTGAAATCCATTTACTTCCGTATCCTCAGTCGACAGAGCCTCTAACTCTTGAACGGTATGAACTCTAGGGTACACATAAATTTCATGATTCTCAAGAATCGTATTGTGGTTTTGCCATTTGTGAAAAGTCCGTAAGTTGTCTTCTCCCATAATTAGAGCGAATTCATTTTCGTGATACTTTTCCTTTAGATAAGCTAGAGTTGTGGCCGTATAACTCGGAATAGGCAATTTGAATTCAATATCACTTGCTCTCAACTTTGGATTGTCCTTAATACCTTCTCGAACCAAAGCCAAGCGGTGGTAGTCCTCAAGTAGATTGCTCTTCTTTTTCAAAGGATTCTGAGGTGAAACAACCAGCCAAACTTGATCCAAGTCGGAGTTGGTTGCCATGTAATTGGCAATCACTAAATGTCCAACATGGATAGGGTTGAACGTTCCGAAATAGAGTCCTATTTTCATTAACTTTTTAAGAAATCCGAGACCAACTGCTCTGCTTTTTCGCAGGCCTCTTCTAAATTATCATTAATCAAAACAAAGTCAAACTCCTCTGCAAATGCCAATTCTTTCGTTGCTTTTGCCATTCTTTGATTGATTTTATCTTCTGATTCTGTACTTCTTCCTCGCAAGCGGTTTTCAAGCTCTTTGTAGCTCGGAGGTTTCACGAAAACAGAAAAAGCGTTGTCGCCAAATTGTTTTTTGATGTTTAAACCACCAATAACATCCACATCAAAAATCACGGCTTTTCCGTCGTCCCAAATACGTTCTATTTCGGACTTCAGGGTTCCATAATAATTATTGGTGTATACCTCTTCCCATTCAACAAAAGCGTCGTCTTTGATCATTTCACGAAAGGCTTCAACGCCTAAGAAATGATAATCTATTTCGTCAATTTCGTTGGGTCTAGGCGCTCTGCTGCATGCAGAAACGGAGAATTCCATTCCCAAGTCTTTGGTCAACAAATGATGTACTATTGTCGTTTTACCAGCACCTGAAGGAGCCGAAAAAATAACGCATTTACCATTCCCTTTTAAGTCCATATTCGTTTAGAAAATCTTAAAGTGTATTTAAAATCTGTTCTTTTATTTTTTCGAGATTGTCTTTCATTCCGATCACAAGTTTCTGCATTTCTGCGTGATTGCTCTTGCTCCCCAATGTATTAATCTCTCTTCCGATCTCTTGTCCAATGAATCCTAATTTCTTCCCGGATTCATTCAATTGCATCGTTTCTTCAAAATACGTAAGGTGGTTTGAAAGACGCATTTTTTCTTCTGCTACATCCAATTTCTCAATATAGAAGATCATTTCTTGTTCAAAGCGATTTTCGTCATGGCCCTTGTCCAATTCTTCCAATCCTTTTTTCATTCTATCTCTAATCGCTTGAATTCGCTCCTCTTCATATTTGGGAACTTCATTCAAGAAATCTCTAATCTCATTAATTCTCAAAGCAAATTCGCGTTCTAAATCTTCGCCTTCTTTGCGTCTGAACTCATTCAAGTTTCCTGTTGCTTCTTTGACAAGATCTAGCATCCATTCTTTTTCATCATCGGTTAAATCCTCTTTGGAAGTCTCTATAATGTCTGGCATGCGCATGATCATTGCTAAATAATCTGGAGCCTCTTGACCCATTACATCATTCAATGCCTTTAGTTCGTCGTAGTATTTCTTAGCAAGCGTCTTATTGATTGAAACGGAGCTTTCCTCACCGATGCTATCAACGTTAATGAAAACATCAGCCTTACCTCTCGCCAATTCCGAAGAAATTATCTTGCGAATCGTTCCGTCCAGCTCTTTGTATTGCGAAGGCATTCTCACATTCAAATCCATTGATTTGCTGTTTAGAGATCGAATCTCCACAGAAACTTTTTTCGAATTAAACGTTCCAGTAGCCTTTCCAAAGCCAGTCATTGATTTAAGCATATACTCCTTTTTTTGGCAAAGTTAAGAAAAAGCGACTGTTTAGTGATATATTGTAAGTGTCTGAAACAGAATTTACGAACCGCAAACCTCTTTACTATGAAAACTGCTCTGCTATCCATTATTTGAAACTGTAATTGGCCATATCCAGCCTAAGGCCCAGATGAGATTTTGATATGGTGCAGATGACGCCTTATACTTAAGTTATACGCAATGAAAACCAGAATATTCATATCCGTGATAAGTGCTTTAATTCTATTCGGGTGTAAGGTTAGCATGAGCCCAGGAGGGGAAATATCACACACACCCTTCACAACGGTGGAACAAGATGGTAAATCAGTCTGGTTAATTTATCAAGATTCGACCGGACATAATTACGAAGATGAAAATGGAATTCATAAAATTAAATACTCTACTTATCAGTATTTAAGAAAAAGAAAAATGATAACAGAATACTTCAACCTTCAACTTAATTATTTGGACACTGGAACGGTTTTAGGGTATGGTAAAGCAAAAGAAATTTGGAAAAAAGACAAACTGATAGAACAATCTTTCCTAGACAGCACAGATCATCTAATTCAACCATATTATTTCAATTACGCCAAAATGAAACAGAAATACTACAAAGATGGTTCTTGGCGCGTAAAATATTTTGATTCTAATAAAAACCCCAGTTGTAACAGGGGTGTGACTGAACAACACATAAAATGGGATACCTTATCGCAGATTAATGAAATGGATACGAGCTACCTACTCGGTATAAAGGTACTAAGTAGCAAAAGATGTGCACCTAATTGAAGTGTGTATTGCATCACCAAAGAAACCTAGAGCTTTGTTTCTCTTAAAAAATTGCCGATTGATCCTTCTAAATGGCCAACAAAATGAGAGTCAGTAAATTGTGAAGCCTCCCATTATAATCTTTATCCACAAGTCGCATTGGAATGTTTTCCGGAATAAAACATTTCGTAATTCATCAAAAGACCTGCGTGTAACTACTATTAATTCCTATAATTACAGCGTTCGTATTTCCGAGTTTGAATCGTGTCATGGACTTAACATTGTTCCAAGCGAAGAACCCTGACTTTTTTGAAGGAACTGGTTACTCACCCAATGAGACAACAATAACTATTTGACCGGTTAGTAGTAAATGTCGTCCTATTAATCAATTTGGTTCAGTAAGTATGACATTAGGTTTGCCCGCGATATTTACTTTAGCTTCTTCATTTTTTTTGTAAATGAGCTTGAGGAAGTAATGTAGACCCCAATAAATATAAGAAGCATGTACATTATTTTTTCAACTGTAATCGTTCCTGTATAGTCTTCTGCCATTCCAACTGCGCTTAAGACTACAGCAAAAAGCATTACCAAAACAGGTTGTAAATAAATGTAGGCGCTCGATACGGATGGACTCACATGTTTTAAACCAAAAACCGTTAAGAGGTAGGCCAAGAAGGTAACGCCAACGACTACGTAAATAATTACGAAGACGGTATTCATAGGGATTCTTGAGAAATTGGTCACCGAAAGCTCCATTAAAGTCGGCGGATACAGCATTACCAAGATGAAGCCAAAAGAGAAAACGTAAGTGATCACAGTAAGCGGCCTGTACTTTTTCATTAGCGGTTTAACCAACACCAAATAGAAGCCATAACTCGCTGCGTTGATAAAAATAAACAAATCACCAAGTGCCGAATCTCCCGCTCCCGTTCCCGCTGTTAAGGTCAGCAATATAGCTCCTGATGCACCAATTAGAATTCCGACGGATCGTCGTAACGTTATCGCTTCTTTGAGGAAGAAAAAGGAAAGAATAACGACCAAAATTGGATTGATTGTCATAATGATTCCGGTGTTGACAGGAGACGTAAGACTTAAACCGTGAAAGAAGAACAATTGATTCATTGCAACTCCAAACAAACCACATAGAGCCATTAAAAACAAGTCCTTTCGTTGTACTTTTTCCCGAACAAAGATGATTTTAAAAATCCAAAACAGAAGTGTTGCACCTGAAGCTCGAAGAAAAATGAAAACACTAGGAGTTAAATAATCCGGCATAACACCTTTCGCTATTACATGATTTGCCCCGTATAGAGCATTTACAGAAAACAAGGCGATATGTGCTTTTAAAACTTTGGACATAAAAAAAGGGCCTTGGCTGAACCAAGACCCTCAAAAGTATGCTTTTAGAATGACTATTTCGTTACAACAATTCGTTGTACTGATTTAGAGTCATTCGCTGTAATAGTTACAAAATAAACTCCAGCTTCCATACTGTTCAAATGAACAGGAAGTTCCATTGATTCAGAAACATTTGTAAATTCTTGAGTCATGATTACTTTACCCTTTGCTTCAGTAATGATCACTGTTACTTTATCTGTTACAATTCCAGAAATTGCAATTGTGAAGGCTTCTTTAGTTGGATTAGGGAAAATCTCAAATCCTTTAGAAAGAGTATTTTCATTCAATCCAACTGTACTTGTAACACAATCTGACGTATCTGAACATGTTCCATCTGAAACGATAACAGCGTAATCACCGGGAGTTGTTGGTGTAAATGACTGATTAGTTTCAGTAGCAATTGTGTTGTTTGTAACACAGTCAATCCACAAATAAGTGCCTCCAGCCAAGTTCGCAGTAAAAGTATTTCCAGCAACTGAAGTTGTATTGTCAACAGTGTTAATTGTAAGGTCCAACGTTACTGTACTGTCACATCCTGCTGCGTTAGCAAGAACCGCAGTGTATTGACCTGTTGTAGTGTACGTATTTCCGTCCAAAGCCCATACATAAGAAAAACATGCTGCTTCAGTTGCATTCGATGCTGTTCCAACACATACTGGCTCACATAACGATGCTGCGTTACACGTCCCATCAACGATGACTACCGCGTAATTTCCACTTACTGTAGCAGTGTATGATTGGTTCGTTGCTCCTGCTATTGGTACATTACCGTTGTCACAATCCACCCATTGATAGGTAGCAGAGCCACCAGCATTTGATGTTATTGTTGAACCATTCACTGTTGTAGAAATGTCAAGCATACCAATTGTAAGATCTAGAGTAATCGTACTATCACAACCTGCAGCATTTGGTATAACGGCTGTGTACATTCCAGTCATTATGTACGTTTGTCCATCAACGATCCAAACGTAATCAGAACAACTCGCTTCTACTTGCGTTGAAACTGTAGGCCCGTTGATTGTAAGATCGAGAGAAATGATACTATCACAACCTTCTGCATTCATCATTGTATCAGTATACATACCTGAAGTAGTATATGTAACTGCGTTTTGTGCCCAAGTGTATGTATTACAAGCATCATCAACAATAGTAGAACCTGTTGGAGAACAAACGTAAGGTCCAAAGTTTGGACGTAGAATATATGCTCCTGGGAAACCCAATGCTTCACTTGTAGCAAATGCACCTCCATCAATAGAAATCCATGCAGTATTAGGAGTAAAGATATCTGTTGAATGTCCAAGCGCCATATTGTCTACAGTACTGAGTTCATTTGCGGCAACGAAATACGTACCAGCATTAAGAATTAATGGATTAGATAATAAATCCGTTACATTCAATGTTAATAATGCACCTGCAGCAACCGTATCAGCAGTTGTAAGAAGGTATATATCTGACCCTCCGATTGGAGTCGTTGGCATTCCACCTGCGGTGCTGTAAATTGAAACACTAACACTGTCTCCAAGACCAGGTGCTCCAGGAGCAACAAAGAAAGAAACTGTTGTCATTGTGTCCATTGAAACTAGTTCAAAGTTTTGACCAATTACAGCAGTAGCTCCAGCTCCAACTCCTAAAAGGTTAGTGATAATACCATTATCCCTAGCGTATGTACTATCGGTTACTGCATACGTAGAATAAACAGTATCATTTGTGATGTCACCATCTAACTCCGCAATGTTTGAAATCATCTCAACAGTGTATACATCAATTACAGTTGGTGTATATCCTAATGCTGTAACTGCGGCAGAAGCTCCAGCTAAAATAGACGGTACCGTATTACTTGTTCCAGAATATACGTTCGCCATTAGTCCATCGTATACATTAACAGTCATGTTTGCATTTGTAACTGTACCACTTCCAGTATTCGTAATCAACCCATTTGCACCTAAAGAAGTAACTTGTATTAAAGGCACTAATGTATATTCATCATCTAGACTTGACATCGCAGCATCAAAAGCAGCAGGAGCCGTTACACAGAAATTAAATACATTTCCTGCACCTGAGCCTACAAAAAAGTCTGCTGCAACTCCATCAAGATAAACTTGGAATGTTGCACCACCATCAGCATAATCATCAACGTAATGAATATCAAAGCATGATCCAATAGCTAAACAGCCTACACTTTCAGTTATTGTAGTGTTATTGGCATAAGCTCCAGGATCTGTTGGTGCAGCAGTCGCTCCACCGCCACCTAAACAGCCAACAACGCCAGCGTTTGCAAATGCAACGATAGTTCCAGTTCCACAAGCATTTCCAGTTGGAGTTACTTCCCAATATGCTTCATATCCCCAAGTATCGGTAACAACATCTACTGTCACTGCCATTTGTCCTACTGGGCATTGAGCGTTTGCGGCGGAACCAAAGCCAATGATTGCGATCATCGCCATCATGTAATTAGTAAAATTTTTCATAAAGTAATAGTTTTAGTTAAATGTTTCACAAAGTTAGACATTTCTGGAAGAAGTCATAACCTCTCTATAAATTTAATAGACTAAGTCGATTTAGTAACTTCCTTAGAGGGTGCTATTTACAAGTTTATTATCTTTGAATCATGTCTGAAACTATATTTATTCACATACCCAAAACTGGAGGAACAACAATTAACACTACCATGCAAGGAACGTATTGACAAACTACACCCGGTTTCAATTATCGGCACATTTTACAGGATAAATCATCGAATTGTGGGGATATTTTTAATTCAAAGAATTCAAAGACCACAAGCTTTTCATGATGCTTAGACATCCTGTCGATCGTGTTATTTCTGAATACTATTTCATCAAGGAGCGTAAAGAGTTTACCAAACTATTAAAGCCGCATCCTAAGGATTTTGAATCGTATATCAGAAACCGTCAAACACAAAATTATGTCGTCAATTTTTTGAAAGGAAAACGAATGTATTCAACTGTAGCTGCGAATGCAGATCATTTGGAAGATGTGCTTGAATCCATTGATGAACTGCCAATTCACGTTGGAATCTTTGAACAATTCTCAGACTCATTAGCTTACTTTTCGAATGCTATTGGAATTGAATGGAACAAGGAAATAACAATTAAACGAATGACACTTCGTCGGCCTAAAGTCTCAGAAGAACTAAAAAAACTCATAGAAGAATGCAATTCATTGGATATGGAATTGTACAACTATTGCCTCAAACGTTTTGATACCAGTAATAAAGCGAAGGAGAAATTTGCATTTCATGGTGATAGGTACGACCACATAATTGCTTACGCTTCAGGTGCTTGTTTATATGAATTTTGTTTAGAAGACAAAAGTTTTATCAAACAAAATTTCTTGTTCTTTAAAGACTTAACCTTTTATTTAATCAATGATCAAAAAATTGTAGATGGTAGAATTTTAACCTCTACCTGGAACCAAGTGTTTTTGGCAACTTTCGAAAAACACTTTCCAATGTCGGCACTTGGACAAGAATTAAACGCGCCAAATGTTCCAAAAGATGACGCTATAGAGCACGCGCATAATATAAGACAAGTTATTGATGCTTTCTTTAAACTGAATCCTTCAGAAAAAGGACACTATCGAAGCATGCAATTGGACAAAAGCTTGATTTCTTCTCTTGAATTTCCCAAAAAGAAAGGGCTCTTTAAATCCTTGTTCGGCAAGTAAATTATACCTCTAAATGGCCTATAGTTGTTTTTTAGAACCCTTTTTAGGCTTTACAACTGATTTAGCTTTGGTATTTGAAGGCATCTTGATTTGAGAGATAGAGTCTACTTTATTTTTTCGTGCCAATTCGAGAGAATCAACCACCACATTTGCATTTGAATTAATTTCAGGTTTTACTGTTTCTTCTGTTGTTTTGCAATTTACCAAGGCAAATATTCCAACAACCAATACTACTCCGATTGACACTTTTTTCATAATCTGACAAACTATTAATTAGCAGTAACTGCCCATATTGAATGATGCTATGGCTTCTGCCACAGTATCTTTTGAATTCCCAATGAAAACAGCATCTCCATTAATCATAAACGGACGCTTCAAAAAAGTGTATTCTTCGAGCATGTGCTTGCGGTAATCAGCTTCTGTTAATTCCATTGTATTAAGGCCCATAGAACGGAACTTCATTGCTTTTTTTGAGAATAAAGCTTCGTAAGAGCCTACTTTTTCCTTTAGGAAATCGAGCGTTTTTCCATCGATATTTTGTTCCTTAATGTTCTGTAGATCAACGTCTGGACCTGGTCCAACCTCTTTTAATATACGGACATTTGTGCTGCAACTTTTAAGATGATAAATCTTCTTCATATACTATCTTCCTTGTTGTGTATTTCTATCTTGGTCGTTTGTAATCCCCGTTGCGCACCCTTTTGGTTTCTTTTCAAGAGAGAACAAGAACTTCACATTGAACAACAAAGGCCAGTAGCGTGACGAAAACCAATGCATCGAAGGTTTTCCGAAACTTGAGTTTCCTTTATCACTTCCACCTACTGTGGTCGCCATTGATTGATACCCTAGAATTGGAATGCGAACTCCAGGAATAATAAACGTTCCTCTTTTTGGGCTAAAGCCGAAACCGAGTCCGTAATGCAACTGAATTTGAAGTGGTTTGGAATATAGCTGATCGTCAGTTATTGCATATAATGCATAAGGATCAGAGGTTTGCATTACCCTATAGTCAATGTTTATTCCGAGTGAATTATCCAAAAAGAAGTTCAATTTTTTTTCTCTCTTTTTCGGTTTGATGTAGACATTTTTGTGCGCTGAAAAACGTCCGTAAACATGCCCATTGGTCATTGAATAAGTTTGTTCATCTGACGAAGTTGTAACTCCGCCTTGATCAACAAAATTAACATTGAGGTCCTCTGCTCCCCTAAAATATTTGAATCCTAATCCCCAATCAACATAGCTTAATAGCACAATCGATTTTTCTTTGGAAATTTTGAGTTTCGGAAATTTTTTCGGGAAATGGAACATTCCAATCTCGGCATAAGCTCCTAACCTTCCTTTTGGATCGAAAGTATAATTCCCCCTAAAATTATGTGTTGAAACCTCAGCCGTATTTTGAGGATTGTTTAATCTATTCATTAGAAAAGTTCCTCCCAATTGAAATTGCAATCCATACAAATGATAGTCTTTGAAACTTTGAGCGCCACCGAACATTTTGTTGCTTTTACGCGGGTTCAGACTTTTCTGCGCTGTAGCAGTCAATCCAAAGCTAAATACAATTAAAAGAGCGATCCATTTCATACTTTATATTTTTTCTAAAATTTTAGCCATAACTTCATCTGAGTCCCAATTAGCCTCAATGTCTTTGGTTGAAGCCATGACATCTTTCATGATTTTATCCTGTCTTTTTCCGTTTGCATACGCCTCACTGTATCGGATTTCGCTAAACGTTACTTGAGAGTATAACGGCATCCACTTGTCTGGGTACAGACTTGAGAATTTTGCTTCAATCTTTTTCTGCAACAAGAACTCAGGATCTCCTACGAAATCACGCATTACGTAGTAATTGTCCAAAGAAAGATCTTGAAGCGCATCACCGTCTGGTTTGCGAACTTCACTGTATTCGGCGAAGACCTTTTCCCAATCTTCATTGTGTTTCTTCATTAACCCGTTAAGCACGGTACAATCTTCAAACGCTCCATTCATCCCTTGGCCGTAAAACGGAACTGTGGCGTGCGCAGAATCTCCAATTAAAGCGGTTTTACCATGGTGCCACGGATACGATCTCATAATACCCAAAGATGCAAGCGGATGGTCTCCCCATGCATCTGCAACATTAGGCATCATTTCATGGAAATCAGGGAATGTTGTTTTAAAAAATTCGTCTACACTTTCCTTCGAAATTAATTTATCGAAACCAGAATGCGGCATAAAAAGCGAGCATGTAAATGACCCATCTTCATTCGCAAGTGCAATCAACATAAAACGACCTCTTGGCCATATATGCAAAGCATTTTTCTCTATTTGATAGGCTCCATTTTCTCCGGCTGGAAGTAAAATTTCACGGTAACCGTCTTCAATAAAGTGTTGGCTGAAGTTAAACCGATCTAGTTTCTGGAAAGCATGATAACGCATTGCGGAAAAAGCACCATCAGCAGCAAAAACAACATCTGCTTGATCGTTAATTTCTTCTCCGGTATCTTTGTTCTTAAGATATACAATTCCATTTTTAGTATCTGCTCCTACACATTCATGGTTGTAATGAATCGTTGCTCCTCCATGTAACTCGGCAATATCAAGCATTCTAGCGTTTACTCCACCTCTAGAAACAGAGTAAATCGCTTCTCCTTCTTTTCCATAAGCTTGATACGTCAAGTTGCCCTCTGTGTCGTGCATCATTCTTCCATACATCGGAATTGCAATCTTTCGGATTTCATCTCCAACTCCAACACTGTCTAAAGCCTTCCATCCTCTTGTCGACAATGACAGGTTTATTGATTTTCCTGCTGAAATTTCAGCCAATCTGATATCAGAACGTCTTTCATAGATTGTAACTTTATATCCTGCTTTGGATAAATACACAGCCCAAAGCGATCCAACCAATCCGGCACCAACAATAATTGCACTTTTATTTTCCTCCATTCTATTTAATTTACATCGACTAAATGCGGTGTATTCTTTTAACTATTACTTTCTTTTCCATCCTCTTGAATAAGGAGTTTCGAAAAATGCGTTTCTCGACCGTTCTTTTTTCTTCTTTTTGTGGTACACAGCACTTGCTCTCCACAAAATGATTCCACCAATGATTACGCCAAGAGCTTGGGCAGCGATACCAGTATACGCAGACATTTGACTCACACTACCTGAGTAGTTTGTTCTTATTATTTCCTGCATTACTAATTCGTCCATGTGCCTCTAATTTACTGAATTCTACTGAATCGCGTTCTGTAAATACTGACCAAAGCGATAACAATCTTCATATGAGTTATACAAAGGTGCGGGTGCAATTCGAATCACATTTGGCTCTCGCCAGTCGGCAATTACGCCTTGACGGGTTAACTCATCGAACAATGCTTTCCCCTGTCCGTGCGCAACAATTGACAACTGTGCTCCACGTTTTGCAACTTCTTTTGGTGTAATTATTTCTAGGGTACAACGGTCTTTGTTCTTTTCCGAAATATCCTCAATAACGAATTCAAGGTAAGCTGTCATCGAATCTCTTTTTGCGCCAATTCGATCCATTCCGGCTTCATCAAACAAATCAAGTGAAGCCAAATGAGCCGCCATTCCTAAAATAGGAGCGTTACTTAATTGCCACCCTTCAGCACCATACATTGGTTTAAATCCAGGCTCCATTTGAAACCGAGTTTCTTTGTCGTAACCCCACCATCCTGCAAAACGCGGAAGTTGTGGACTGTTCGCATGGCGCTCGTGAACAAACATTCCCGAAACTCCACCTGGTGATGAATTCAAATATTTATACCCGCACCAAGCTGCGAAATCTACACCCCAATCGTTCAATTTCAGGTTGATATTTCCTGCTGCGTGTGCCAAGTCAAATCCAACAGTTGCTCCAACCGCGTGACCTGCTTTTGTGATTTTTTTCATGTCGAAGAGTTGACCTGTGTAATAGTTCACTCCTCCGATCATTACCATAGCGAGTTCGTCGCCCACTTCAGCAATTTTATTTAAAATGTCTTCTTCGTTAATCAAATGCTCGCCTTCTCTTGGTGCAATTTCAATTAAATCCGTTTCCGTATTCAATCCGTGAAATTTAACCTGTGACTCAAGTGCATACGCATCGCTTGGAAAAGCTTTTGCTTCACAAATTATCTTTGTTCTTTTCCCTTCAGGACGGTAAAACGAAACCATCAGTAAATGCAAGTTTGTTGTCAACGAGTGGGTTACAACTACTTCTTCTGGTTTTGCTCCAACAATTTTGGCTGCTTTTTCAGTTAAGAATTCATGGTAAGAAAACCATGGTTTTTCTGCTAAAAAATGACCTTCAACACCGTATTTTGCCCACGCATCCAATTCTTTTTGAATATACGCTCCTGTAGTTTTTGGTTGTAGACCCAACGAATTTCCTGTGAAGTAAACAACTTCGTTTTCATGAAATGACGGGAAATGAAACTTGTCTCTGAAAGACTTTAATGGATCTTTTTCATCCATTCCCTTAGAGAAATCTAAGGTGTTCTGATATGACATAACTTTCCTTTAAAATGGTTCTCAAAGATAGAAAAACGCTTTAGATTTATGAATGTGGAATTATTAATTTATAACTGACGGATTGTTAATTGACAATTAAAAAGAAGATCCTTAGAAATATAACGCCTCAATGATCTAATAATTTAAAGTTAATTTATCGCACCAAGGTCACATTTCCGTGCTTGGTAATCGGTGTTCCGTCGTACAGTTCACCTGAAATTTTGTAGAAGTAAACCCCTTCAATACAAGGATTTCCTGAGCTAGCGTTCCCATCCCAAAGCAAAACACCCGTATGGTCTTGCGCTTGTTTTACAACAGCCCCCCAGCGGTTTACAATGACATAATCGTATCCAGTGAAAACATCAAAGTCCATTGCGAAGAATTCATTGACTCCATCACCGTTTGGTGTAAATACGTTGGGAACGAAGAACTCGGCTGTAATTAATACTTGAAGTGAATACGTTTCTGAACATCCATTGGCATCCGAAACAGTTAAAGTGACCGTTTGATATCCTGTGTTCGGCCAATAGTAATCAACATCCGAGTCTGTATTATTTAATTGCGAGTACGTTCCAAAATCCCAGTTCCAATCCACAATTGGAACCGAAGATGCCGTTGAAAGATCACCAAAAGTAACTATTTCTGAAACCTCACCTTCCAACATTGAAGCTTCGAAAAATGCATGAAGTTTATTAATAACAACTGAAATTTGAGGAAGAATGTAGGGCACTTCACAACCGAAATTATCGGAGAGAATCACGGTTGGTAAATAGACACCTGTAGTGTCGTAAATGTATGTAAAAGAACTTGTGTCGTTGATAATACTTCCGTTGCCGAGTGTCCATTCAACATTCGTAATCCCACTTTGATTTTCCGTATAAAACTCAAAAGCCGGATCGCAGAAAGTTCCCACACTTGTCCAAGCGGGATCTCCAGAAGGGCCATTTATTGTTACGTAATCCGTAAACGTTGAATCATCGACACAGCCAAATTCATCGACAATACTGAATGTTGCTGTATACGTTCCTGCATAAACATACGTGTTCTGAGGGTTTTGAAGCGTCGAGCTGTTTCCATTTCCAAAAGTCCAATTCCAATTTATTACGTTACCAAAAGAACTTGATGAATCATTCAATGAGGCGAAAACTGGGGGACAGACAAATTCACCTTGCGCATTTATTGTTGCCCCAATAAACGAGAAGTTTGCATCTGCATGCGGCAATGAAACATGAATTGGAACTTCCAAGGTATCCAAACAGCCGTTAACATCTGTTGTTACCAGCGAAAGCGCATGTTGCACTGAACTGTATAAATTACTTGGTTGTTCGTCAAATTGATTCGAATAATTCAAGGTATTGTCTTGATAATTCCCATCAATAAACCATTCATAAGTTAAAGGGCCACTTCCTAAAGATTGGTTTACGGCATTAAAATTTTCTAAATCGCAGAGAACGGTTTCGACCGAGAAATTGGCCGTTGGTTTAGTCAGATCAGTAATGGTGAATACCGACCCTGAGACGCATCCAAACGCATCTGTGACGGTCAATGTAGTTAAAAAACTATTTTCAAAATCGAAGAAATCTGTCACTGTTTGATTCACATCGGTTGTTATTTGAGTTGAACCATCATCAAATACCCATGAGAAGGACTCCAGCGGAACACCATTGCCTTGACTGCTTGAATTATTAGTAAACACCACATTTAAGGGCGCGCATCCTGATGTATCACTTGTGCTAACGCTTGCAAAGGGGAGTTCTAAAACAGTATATTCAAGTGTATCAGAATCTAAACACCCCGCTGCATTGTTCGCGTAATGAACAATGTCATATGATCCAGGAAGTGGATACGCATAAACTTGATTCCATCCGTATAGAATTTGACCATTCCCCATGTCAAAATAGTTCGAAAGCGTATCATATACAATGGAATGTGTAGAGACAGAGTTGTCGTAAAAGAACATTTGATCATTAAAACAAACCGAATCATTCAGGTAGGAAATGTTTACATCAAGCGCGGAAATAACTAAAAATGTATTTGAACTATCAGTACATCCAGTTGTATAATTGTGGATGATTTGTTGGATCGTATAGGTTCCATAATCATTGTAATCATGGCTGGTTGATCCCTGATCAGGATCATCAAAATCTGGGTCATCAAAATAGGTGAAAGTCGAGTCTCCCCAGGACCAAATCATTTCTGCGTCATCGGGTAGTTCTCCGATAGTTGAATTGTCAATTGTTTCAATCGTGACTGGGAAGGCCCCAGGATTACAAACTAAATTGCTAGATAAGGAAAAATTGGAAATGGGCGCATTTATGTGAACAGCATTGAAAAGGATGGCGGTATCCAAACATCCTCTAAAGTCAACAATGAGTGTAACGGTAAAGTAACCCGTGTCCGCTGGATATCCATACCCTGGATTTTCAGCAACACTTGTTCCTCCGTCTCCAAAAGCCCAATCATACTCAACTTCTGCTGGGTTGTGGGGCACGCTAATTATCGATTCATTTGTGAAACTGATCGGTACTTTTGCACAGACATCAATAGGAAAATACGTAAAGCCAACGGAGTCAATTATTCCAACCGTAATTGAATCATTATAGGTTGTATCTGCACTACAACCTGTCGATGTAGTAACTGTCAAAGACACATCATAGACACCCAAATTGTATGTTTCGAAAGGCGGAAATTGGCCGTTGTAAGTATTTCCATTTCCGAAATCCCAATCCCAATTGACGATAGGGTCTTGACCCGGGTTTGGAACCGTTGTCGTATCTATAAACTGAACATCCAATGGGTCGCATCCACCCATTACGTCCATCATAAAGCCAACATCAAGATTCTCCACAGTTATATAATCCAAAAGGTAATGAATGTCCGTGCACCCATATGCTGTGGCTGCGACTAACAAAACACTAAAGGTTCCCGTGTCGGAATAAACATGCGGTGAAGGTGTCTGTCCAACATACGTTGAGCCATCACCAAAGTTCCAACTAAACGAAGCTCCTCCTGAACTGGTGTTTGTGAAAATTACCGTTAGGGGATTGCATCCAAGCGTAACATCAGCAACAAAACCTGCAGTCGGAACTGGCATGACCACAATCGATTGCGTAAAAGTATCAATACAGCCCAAAGTGGTGTTGCTTGACGTGAAAATAACATTATAAGTTCCCGGTGAAGTATATATGAAGCCGTTATTTTGAGTTGTAGAAAATTGACCGTTTCCAAAGTCCCAACTCCAAGAATTAGACCCTGGCGTTGAAGCATCATTAATGCTCGCAGTCGCGAAAACACAAACAGAATCGGGCATGTTTATGTTCGCTTCATAATTCGCCACTTGTATTTGATTCACGAGCATCTTTGTACAACCTGTGTTCGTGTTTGTTACAACCAAAGTGACGTTGTAGGTTCCTTCGGTTGCATAAACAATTCCGGTTGGTGAGAAGTCTGTAGAGGTTTGACCGTTTCCAAAATCCCAAGCGTATGCGAATGCTCCGGCGCTCGATGTATTTGTGAATGCCGCATTAAAAGGGACACTACAACCTTGATTGCTCAATGAAAAATTGACTTGTGGCAAAGGATGAACTATAATGTAGGCCTGTTTAATTTCGACATCTGAAGTTCCATCTTGAGCCTGAACGGTAAGTGTAATATTGTACGTTGCGGCCGCAGTAAAAACATGCGTTGGATTCTGAATTTGTGAAGAAAATCCGTCTCCAAAATCCCAAGTCCATGCAAGGATTGGAGAGTTTCCCGCTGTGGATAAGTCAGTAAAGTTGATACTCTCACCCAAACAAATCTCTATTTCATTGACTGAAAAATTTGCAGTTAGATTCTGGCCGAATAAAACGGAACTCGAGACCGAGAAAAATATTAGTAGTAGAGGTTTCATTAAATTGAACTGTATATGCTATTAATTTAAGCAAAAATTTGCGTTTAAGTGCAACAGATCATTCAATAAATAGACGCGTTCATGCTTTAAATGGTAGATTCATCGGTAATACATCTTTTCAAATTCAATGAAATGATTCCTAGTTGTCGAACGCTACAACTCCATTAAATTTTGATGGTAGATTGCAGTGGGACGAAGAATCAAATTTGCTAACTTTGTCGCACATTTTTGTGTCAATGAACAAGCAATCGATGAACGGAATCAAAAAAACAAATTCAGAATTACTCTTTGAAACAGCAAAGACCTATTTTCCAGGTGGCGTAAACTCCCCAGTGCGAGCTTTTAAATCCGTTGGAGGGGGACCATTATTTATTAAAAAGGGTGATGGTTGTACGATCTGGGATGAAGATGACAATCAGTTTATCGATTTTTGTTGTAGTTGGGGACCGCTAATACTAGGACATAACCACAAAGGCATTTATGATGGTGTAGTTGCTGCTTTGCAAAATGGAACAGGTTTTGGAGCACCGACCGTTCTAGAAAATGAATTGGCGGAATTGATCTTGTCTAGAAACCCATACATCGAGAAAATTAGATTTGTGAGTTCAGGAACGGAGGCTGTTATGTCAGCTTTGCGTTTGGCAAGAGGATATACTGGAAAGAAAAAGGTGTTAAAATTTGAGGGATGTTACCACGGACATGTTGATTCAATGTTGGTTAAAGCCGGAAGTGGTTTAGCAACGTTTGGAACGTCTTCTAGTGCAGGAGTTCCTGAAGAGTATGCGAATGAAACTTTGGTGCTTCCATTGAACGATATTCCTGCACTTCGCAATTGTTTTGAGGAAAATAGTGATGAATTGGCCTGTGTTATAATTGAACCGATTCCTGCAAACAACGGACTTTTACTCCAAGACAAATCGTTCTTATTGGAGCTTAGAGAACTGTGTACTAAATACGGAGTACTCTTGTTTTTTGACGAAGTAATTTCAGGATTTAGAGTTGGATTTAACGGCGCTGCTGCTTATTTCGACATCACACCAGACATTGTTACATACGGTAAAATAATTGGAGGAGGTCTTCCAGTTGGAGCGTATGGAGCCAAAAATGAAATTATGGCTTGCGTTTCACCAGACGGACCCGTTTATCAGGCGGGAACCCTATCAGGAAACCCTGTTGCAATGGCCGCTGGAATCGCTCAGTTAACGGAATGTGCGAAACCAGGATTCTACGAAGATCAACAAAAAAGAACAGAAACATTTGTGAATAACGTGAACGCTCATGCTTATGCTAAAGGGTATAATTTTGAAATAGTTACTGTTGGATCAGTTTTCTGGTTGTCATTCGCCGGAAAGAAAAGCATTAAAAGTGCGGATCAAATTGATGGAAAAATGGATGGGTTTAAAAACTTATTTCGCGAATTACTGAACAGAGGCGTTTACATCGGACCAAGTGGTTACGAAGTTGGATTTGTCTCTCAAGCGCATACACCGGAGAAGTTAGAAGTTGCTGCGAAAGTATTTTGTGACTCTTTGGATGTCGTATTCGCTTAAACTAATCTTCATATTTGTGAGCAATTCCATGACAGTCAAAAGTCTCAAGTTTTTGGGTGTCATGCATTAATTTGCAACCATAGTAGTATAAAGGCCAGAGAATTTCTGAGGAATGCGTGTAATAAACACGAATTTCTCGCGTGTCTTTCGGAACTTTAACAACATGGTTAATTCCCGTCCAGAGGAATAAATCTCTTAAAATCAGTCCGAGTTCGACGTTCCGTTTAATAATGAAGGTTGAGCTATTGTAATAGGGGTGATTCTTGGGCATTAATTTCCCATATTGTGTAAAAAATTCACTTCTTCTGCTGTGCATATAAATTGCTTCATAAGTTTTACGAATTCCATGCCCTGAGTTTTCATTACTCCAAACAATTGCACTGTCAACTTGAGTTAGCCTATCGTATTCACTGTATGTTCGTTTGCCATACATCTCGAAATAAGTAATATCTACCGTGTCCGATGCATTTGTCTTAGGCACGAATACTATGCTGTCTATAAAATTCTCGAATTTTATTTTTGTTGGATGCAGAAAAGTAGTGTCCTTCTCTCGAGTATAGGTTCCGATTTGAATACTTTGTCGAGTCTCGCATCCAGATGTGTGAAAAAAGGTTGAATCAGAATAGATCCTGAAAGAAGTCCCGCAAAAGGTACTAAACGATTCACAGCTATCAATCAACTCAATTTGAGAAAAGGAATTAATGCCAAGCAAGAGCAGGACAAAGGTGATAAGAACAGTTTTCACAGCCTCATTTATTTACAAAGCGCTTGTCGTTTGGATAATTCTTTGCCTGACATTTCCTGGTAATCTTTGCATTCTTTGGTTCGAGCACCTCTTAAAGACCTCATTTTTTGAGCGTCTTCAATCGTGGTTTCCTTATCGAACATCTTAGCTGAATATTCGTTCAGTTCACCCGTAACTTCAAGGCATTTGCAAAACTGTTTGTCTTTTTCAACGGTATCCACTTCGTTGGAGCAACTTAATAGTGCAACTGGACAAAACGCAATTGCGACAATTCTAATTAGCTGATTTTTCAATAGATCTCTTTTCAACTTTGATTATTTTTTTTGTTTTCTGCTTTTTCTCAAGGCTTTCTATTGGCTTAATTTCCTTTGCCTTTTCAGCCTCTAATTCTGTCCTCTTTTTATCAGCAGCTTCGCCCGTGTAAATTTCTTCAACCGGATACCCGCCAACATTTGATTTGATCGTAAGTGTTTTGACTCCGTTTTTAACTTCCATCTTCACCTCTTGATCAACCTTCTTTGTAACAACCTTTTTCACAGGAGTGTTAACTGTTTCTTGAGCAATTGCACCACCTGAAATAATTCCAGTGAAAGCGATTGCCATCAATACCCTCTTTTTCATAAACCCTATTTTTTCATTAAACAACGTTGAAGAAATCGCTCTAATTTAAGGAATCTGAAATTAACTAACGCTATTGGTAGCGCTTCAATCCATCTAAATCAAGCGAATTTCTCTTAAATTTACTTTCAAATCAAAAAACAATGTCCAAATTACCAAACGTTGGAACTACCATTTTTTCTATAATGTCCAAGCTGGCAAACGAAACTGGAGCCATTAACCTTTCACAAGGATTTCCAAATTTTCCAGTCGACACAGTTCTTACAGACATTATAAAACGAAAAGCCGATCAAAATATTCATCAGTACACGCCTATGCCGGGGTCGGGCGAACTTTTAACTGCGGTAAGTGGCCTTATTGAAAAATCGTACAAAAGAACAGTCAATACTGATTCAGAATTATTGATCTCTGCCGGGGCCACTCAGGGAATCTTCACGACAATTATGGCGCTCATTGAAACAGGCGATGAAGTCATTATCCTTGACCCAAGTTATGATTGTTACGAACCTGCTGTGATCTTAGCTGGAGGAATACCCATTCGAATACCACTGGACCTGAATTTTATGCCCGATTGGGATTTGATTGAGAGTAAAACGAATTCAAAAACCAAGATGATCATCACGAACAACCCGCACAATCCATCGGGTAGGGTTTGGTTTGAATCTGATTTTGAGGCTTTGGAAACGCTTGTGTCCAAACACAACCAAATGCTTGTTTTGTCGGATGAAGTTTATGAATTTATCACTTTCGATCAAAAACATATTTCAGCAAATGAACGTGAAAAGCTGAAGAATCGATCAATAATAACCTCTTCTTTCGGAAAATCATTTCATATTACGGGTTGGAAAATGGGTTACGTTGTAGCTCCTGAATATTTGATGAATGAAATCAAAAAAGTTCATCAATTCAATGTTTTTTCTGTGAATAGCGTCGCTCAAGCATGTCTAGCAGAATATATTTCCAAAACCGACGTGTCGACTTTAGGCGCATTTTACAAAGAGAAACGAAATTTATTCCAACAACTTCTTTCCAATAGCAAGTTCAAGTTGGATCCTTGCCAAGGAACATATTTCCAAATCGCTGATTATAGCGCCATTTCGTCAGAATTAGATGTTGATTTCTGTAAAACATTGACGATCAAGTATGGCGTTGCTTCGATTCCCGTCTCAGTCTTTAGTGCCAATAATCAGGACAATAAAAAAATTAGATTTTGTTTTGCAAAAGACAACGATACATTGATTAACGCAGCGGATAAATTATGCAAGATTTAAGAGTAACACTTGTTCAGGCAGATCAAAAATGGGAAGATAAAGTAGCCAACTTTGAAAATTACCGCCGCCTTCTTGATGGCGTTAAAACAGATCTTATCGTTCTTCCCGAAATGTTTCAAACGGGCTTTAGTATGAACACTTCTGAAATGGCCGAAGATTTAGAATCAAGCAAAAGCATCGAATGGCTCAAGCAATTCGCAATAGAAAAAGAATGCGCTATTTACACTTCTTTGATGATAAACAGGGACGAAAAGGTATATAACGAAGGCGTTTTTGTGCAGCCCGATCAACGAACATCCTATTACAGCAAAAGAAAGACATTTGGATTGGCGGGAGAAAGTGATCATTTCGCATCGGGAAACGATGAAACGATTGTTGACTATTTAGGTTGGAATATTCAATTGCAAATCTGTTATGACCTTCGTTTTCCAGAGATTGTAAGAAATAAAATACTACCCAACCAATCACCAGCATATGACGTTATTCTTTATGTTGCAAACTGGCCGGAGAAAAGATCGGTGCATTGGAACACACTTTTATGTGCCCGAGCGATTGAAAATCAAAGCTATGTAATTGGTGTTAACCGAGTTGGTCAAGACGAGAAGGGACTTAACTATCGTGGCGATTCGAAATTGATCAATGCATTGGGTGAAGAACAAAAATTGGAACCGAAAGAGGAGTGTGTGAAAACATTCACATTAAAAATGGATGAGCTAACAAGCGTTAGAAAATCACTTCCCTTTTTGAAAGATGCATGATGCTGAGGCGGCTCTCCGACTTGATATTATATTTAAAATAGCGTACATTTGTTTCACTTTAATATGAAAAATTATGAAAAAAATTTACTTAAGTCTCCTGCTTTTAGGGATTACAGCGACTGCTGCAAACGCACAGCAAACGACAAAACCTTATTCGTTCGGGAAAATTAACACTAGCGCTGTAAAACCTACACAAGAGAACCCAGCCGCTCCAAAAGCAATAGGAGTTGAGATCTGGGCTGATGATTTTAATGATGGTACGAACTGGACAATCGATAACGATGGTCAAGCAGGTGGTGCTTTTGGATGGTCAATTGACGCGACAAGCGATGGTTGGTGGTCTGCGGGAGGAATTAATTCTACTTCTGGTGGAGGGTATGCTGAATTAAGCAACGGAGATCCATCCGCGGCGGTTCCAACTCAAGCGCTTGATGTTATTTATACAATGACTTCAATTGTTATGGATATTCCTAACTTACCGGGAAACACAGCTAACACGGATCAAGTTACTCTTCAATATCAAGAGTACGGGGCGCGTTTCAATGATTTACAAGAAGTACAAGTTAGCCTTGACGGTTTAGCATGGGAAACGATTAGAGACAACAGTGATATTTACAGTGTTCTTTCTGCAGGTGGTGGCTCTGCTTACCCCAACCCAGCGAACGTTTCGATTAACCTTGCTCCATACATTACTGGAAATGCATCAACAATACAAATTCGTTTCTCTTGGACAACAAACTTTCCTTCATTATCTACGAATCCTAACGTATGGGTAGCTTACGGATGGTACATTGATGATGTAAAGATCTTCACTAATCCTGATAATGATGTTGAGTCAACAGATCCTTACTGGGGAACTGCTTTCTTAAACTATTCTCAAATTCCTACAACTCAAGTTGCACCAATTGATTTTGTTACTGAGCCTTTCAATGGAGGTCTTAACACTCAAACAAACGTTGAATTAAATGTTGATTTCAACAGTGGAACTTGGACGGGTGTTTCTCAGTCAGTTGATATTCCAGTTGGAGCTTACGATAGCTTAATCGTTTCAACGCAATACACTCCAGCAGCAGTTGTTGGTTCACATTCATTCACTTGGGAAATTACTCAAGATGAAATTGATGATGTTCCTGCTAACAACCTGATTCAAGGTGATAGCTTTGATGTTACTGAATACATTTACGCTCAAGATGACGACTTAATTGACGGTTCTGAGAACAATGGTGGTGATGCTTATGAAGTAGGTAACTTCTTCGATATTTGGGCAGATCAAACTGTATACTACGTTGATGTTAAATTACACAACACTACAGAGATTGGTTCTACGGTTTATGCTAAAATTTACTCTTTCGATGGAACTCAAGCAACATTTGCTGATGCTTTGACTTTCGAGCAACAATCGGATTACCATACAGTAACTAATTCTGATGTTAGTGGTGTTTTATCCCTTCCATTATTATTCCCAACTCCATTAACAGTTGCTCAAACTACTTACTTCGTAGTATTGGCAACAGATGGTGACGGTGGAGCTACTGATGATGTTGTTTGTGCAACTTCTGGAACATCTCCAACTGGATTCTCTTACGTATACATCCAAGCTGATGACACATGGTACTTGCAACCATCAACTCCAATTGTTCGTTTGAACTTTGACGGAACTACTTGGGGATTGAATGAAAACGGAGAAAACATTTCTGCGGTTAACATTTTCCCTAACCCGGCAAACAATGTTGTTAATGTAAGCTACAATGTAGTTAACGCTTCAGATGTTACTGTTGAGATTATGGATATGACTGGTGCTGTTGTTTCAACTGTATCTGACGAGTCTAATGTTCAAGGTTTACAAAACGTGTCTGTTAATACTTCTAGCTTCGCTGCTGGTGTTTACTATGTAAATATTTCAACTGCTGAAGGTGTTGTTAAAAACAAATTCGTTAAACAATAATTAGAGCAAAGTTTTTGATAGGGAATTGTACAATGACCTAATAAGTTTTTAAATATTTAAGGCCGTCTTGGTTTATCCGAGACGGCCTTTTTTTGTGCTCAGTTTTTATTGGTGATGGGTGTCGTTTTTACCGCAAAGACGCAATTGAAGGTGAGGATTTGGGACACAGGTTTCACATAAATGCTTATCAAACATGGCTTGATGGAATCTTGAAGTGCTGGGCTTGGTTTTTAATGATTGAGATAAAAGTTCACTGCTGTTAAAACCAATCTGAAGTCATCAAATAAGGAATCATAGCATTGAGACTAAAAAAATAAGCTAAGTCTGAATAGAACAACAGGTGCGCCCCCTTGGTTAAAACATTTTACCGATATTTGCCAAAAACAAATTTAAATGTCAAAGGTTACAACGTTACACGAGTTCATCATGGATCGCCAAGCTGAATTCCCGTTTTCTTCTGGGGAACTTTCTAGATTGTTGAGCGATATTGCTGTTGCTTCTAAAATTGTAAGTAAGGATGTTCGCAGAGCTGGTTTGCTTGAAAATTTTTTGGGCGCCGAAGGAACAACCAACATTCAAGGTGAAGAACAGCAAAAACTCGATGTAATTGCAGATAACCAATTCATAAACATGTTCCAATCAGGAGGCGAAGTTTGTGGAATCGCGTCTGAAGAAAATGACGATTTCATGCCCTTCAAATCAGAATTTTCCAAAGCGGGAAAATATGTGGTTCTTTTTGATCCATTGGACGGTTCGTCAAATATTGATGTTAACGTTTCAATTGGAACAATTTTCTCAATTTATAGAAGAACAAGTGACGTTGGAACGGAAGCGACTTTGGAAGACATGCTTCAACCAGGAACTGAACAAGTGGCTGCGGGGTATGTCCTTTATGGTTCATCTACAATGTTGGTTTACACAACAGGAAAAGGTGTAAATGGCTTTACATTAGACCCTTCAATCGGAGAGTTTTGTTTGTCTCATCCTCAAATGAAAACACCAGATACAGGTCGGATTTATGCGATGAATGAAGGAAACATAAACATTTGTGAAAGCGGAATCAAAGAATACATTGAAACGTATTGCCAGCAAACACAACCCGGCCATGAAAGACCGTATTCAGGAAGATATATTGGATCTTTGGTTGCTGATTTTCATAGAAACTTAATCAAAGGCGGAATTTACATCTATCCTGATACAACTGTTGATCCAGAAGGGAAGTTGCGCTTGTTATACGAATGCAATCCTTTGGCCTTTATTGTGGAACAAGCCGGCGGATTGGCAACTACAGGAAGAAAACGAATTATGGAAATCAAACCAGAACGTCTTCACCAAAGAGTGCCTTACTTTATTGGTTCTAAAACGATGGTTGAACAAGCAATGCGTTTTCTTAAATAGAGAAATCATAGATTTCGATAAGAAACGGGAATTATCAAGTGATAATTCGAACCTGACTAAAAATGGACTTAAAAGAACTCAAATCCTTATTTTCGAACTTACCACAGGTTAATACCACAGCCAACGAACTTCAAATTATTGGATCTAAAATTGAATGGAAAGGACTTGTTGGGTCTTCACGTTCACTAAGTGCCTCTTCAGTTGCAATGCAAGCGCCCGGAAATCATTTGTTTATTCTTTCAGACAAAGAGCAAGCAGCTTATTTTTTGAACGACTTACAGGGTTTGTTTCCTACAAATTCTAACATCTTGTTTTATCCCGCTTCGTACCGTGTACCTTACGAACTTGAAAAAACAGACAATGCCAATGTTGTCGCAAGAGCGGAAGTTTTAGAGAAAATTTCGACTGGGAAAAACACATGGATTGTTACCTATCCCAAAGCGTTGTTCGAAAAAATCCCTTCCCAGAAAACATTGGTAAAGAATACATTGAAGCTTGAACATGGCAAAAACTATGGAATTGATTTCATTAATGAACAACTACTAGATTTAAATTTTGATCGGGTCGAATTTGTTTACGAACCGGGGCAATTTTCCATCCGAGGAGGAATTGTTGATGTGTTCTCTTACTCAAATGATCAACCGTATAGAATTGAATTTTTTGGAGATGAGGTGGACAGCATAAGAACCTTTGATGCGAGCACGCAACTTTCAATCAACACGCACAAATTTTTCAATATCGTTCCAAACGTTCAAGGTGAAATGATCGGAGATGGAAATGTTTCATTTTTTGACTTCCTTGGAGAACACGGAACGGTATGGCTTTCGTCGTATGACATTACGAAGGATACCTTGGACAAAGAATACAAAAAAGCGATTAAAGTATATAACTCCATTGAATCACAGATTGCGCCTACAATTCCAGACAATTTATTTCTCCATCCTAGCAATCTCGAACCCAAATTAAAAGAACTCAGCGTTATTGAATTTGGCGCTGAACAATTCTTTTCACCTACAAAAACCCTAGAGTTTAACTTTAAACCACAACCAAGTTTCAATAAGAACTTCGACCTTCTGGCTGAAGATTTATTGCAACGAAAAAAGAATAAATATTCAATATCGATATTCTCAAATCAACCGAAACAAATCAGTCGGCTTGAGCAAATATTTGCGGATATCAACACAGATATAACGTACAATCCCATTCCGATTTCTCTCCACGAGGGATTCATTAGTAACGAACTAAATATTGTTTGCTACACGGACCATCAAATTTTTGAACGTTTCCATCGGTTTAGACTTAAGGAAGGATTTAGACAGGCGAAGCAGGCCCTTACACTTAAAGAGCTTCACAATCTACAACGAGGGGATTACGTCACGCACATTGATCATGGAGTCGGGAAATTCTCTGGACTTGAAACAATTGATGTGAATGGAAAACCGCAAGAGGCCATTCGCCTTTTGTACAGAGACAATGATGTTTTGTATGTCGGGATTCACTCGCTTCATCGTATTTCGAAATTCACAGGGAAGGACGGCGGCTCTCCGAAAATGAACAAACTTGGAACAAATACTTGGGCGACGCTCAAACAAAAGACCAAGAAAAAAATCAAGGAGTTGGCGTTTGATTTAATTAAACTTTATGCCAAACGAAAAGCGCAAGAAGGTTTTGCCTTTAGCCCTGATTCTTACCTCCAAAATGAGTTGGAAGCGTCATTCATGTATGAAGA
>JBLHVW010000034.1:0-26432 GCA_047628775.1 Salibacteraceae bacterium
AGAAATGGTTGAGTTATTTGTAAAACCTCATTCACCAGAATAACCAATACTTATTTTACGACATCTAGCTCCAAAGACCGCAAGGTCTAACACATCAAACATCCATCACCAACTTATACCCAACCCCGCGAATATTCACGATCTTAATGCTTGGATCCGCTTCTAACTTCTTGCGCAATTTCGAAATGAAAACATCGAGTGTTCTTCCCACATAATCTCCCTCATCGCCCCAAACCAAATTTAGGATTAGCTCGCGCTCAACCGTTTTATTAACCGTTTTGTATAACAACATCAATAAATCCGCTTCCTTACTCGTTAATTCGATTCGCTGCTCTTTCAAAATAAGCTCCGCCTTTCTAGTATCAAAATGATACATCCCCAATACGATTAAGTTGGGATTCACTTTTGGTTTTCTTATCCAGAACACGAAAAAAACGATAAATCCAACCAATGGAACTAGTAATAAAATAATGACAAGAGCATTACTGCTTTCATCTTTACTTTTCGAATCGTCAATGCACATAACTACTTCAGACGATTTCAAAACCGTAAATCGAATACTATAACACCCTTTGGGTGGAATTCTCGTTGCGCAGGGAATCAAACTTGAATCTGCAACTGCCGTCTTTTGATAACTGTAAACAATGTCTCCTGAAGCACATTCTTCCACCTCAACAATGTAATTTTGATCCAAATCAGACGCTTCCAAAGTTTCATTAATGGATACCACTAACTTTTCCGGGTCGAATTGAAATTCAGCATCAAACTTGACGATATACTGATCCCCTACTTTTTCAATGGGCAAAACAAGCGATGAGACATCACCAGAATTCAGTAAAACCTGGTGGCCGACCATTCGAAGTGAAGCCTTCACTTTCTGTTCATTATCAACCACTTGTCCAATGGAATCCGACGGCACAAAAAGAAAGTAAACGAAAGCAACTAAGAATATTTTTGCGTGTTTAAAACTCATATTACAAAGCTATTTGAATATGACTAAATAAGAAATGTTTTACATAAGATTTACACTATTTTACACTTACCCCTGCAATTGAGGGAGACTTCAACCCTACATTTGATTCAAATCAATCACTAAACGTATCAGATATGAAAAATAGTATTGTCATTACCGCTGTCATTCTTGCAACATTCAGTTTAACCGCTTTTGGTTGTATGAATATGGATAACGAGGACGGAACAAGTATAAAAATTGCTTCTGACGAATCGAAAATTTGCAACAAGAAAAAAGTAATTACAAAGAAACCTGACTTCATTTATGATGTGCATTCGAGGTTTCTAACTCGGATTTCAAAAACAAAGGTATTAGAAGCAAAATCAATAATTGACCTCCTCCCATCTGAAGCAACGGAAGAAATTGACGCTTTCAAAAATGTAAAGGTTGCAATAGTTCCTGTTAACGGAGATGAAATTATAGAAATGGGCGAAAATAAAACCCTGAACGCATCACAATTAGAGCTATTACAATCCGTTGATTACACGACAAACTTCTGCGTCAGAGCCGAATTCAAACGCGAGAACCCAAATACAGGTGAGTTAGAAGACAACTACGTTGTCTATTACATGTCAATAGTTCCTGAAACAGAAGTGAAATTTGTAAATGGAAACAGCGTACTCATTGACTACTTTAAAAAGAACAGTAAAAAGGACGTAGCGAAAATTGATACCGCTGAATTGAAACCCGGAAAGGTACATTTCACCATTACCAAAGAAGGAAAAATCACAAATATTAAACTTGCATCAACTTCTGGTTTTGACGCAATCGATGAAAAAATGATTTCACTAATCAAGGCTATTCCAGGAGAATGGGAACCAGCACTAAATTCAAAAGGAGAAAAGGTTGATCAAGAATTGGTCTACTCGTTTGGAATAATGGGCTGCTAATCAGGGTTTACTTAGGCTTGCTTTCAGAAGTTAGAATTTCCCAAAAGGAGCTTATGACTCATCTAAAAACCACAGGCGATCCAAAAGCGAAGAACGGACTGATACATCTTCGAACTCTTACTTAAACCGAACCCCACTCTTTCTCGTTTGAATCTGGAAACCTAGCCCCGCAGAGAAAATGATCTCATCCGTATTAAAAGGACCGTCAGGTAATCCACCCATACTCGAGTTTAAATAACTCGTATTAGCGAAGAAATTAAAATACTTCCAAACATAAAACTTAGCTCCAACGGACAATGCAAAAGACGGACTCACCACATTTCGAGAAGGCTCAAGCTCATCTATAGGATCAATTCCTATGTAATTTCCTTTGCTCATTATTGTAATTCCAGGCTGAACACCCAAAGTTACATCCCAATTCGAAAATTGATCGTGGTTCAAATGGTAGAAAACGCCAAAATACGAGCGAACTCCATTGTTAATAAATGCGTCTTCCTCTACTCCAACCTATATGATAATCCGTTCGGCTGGCGAAATTTCCAATATCACTTTTAATGTAATCGAAGAACCAATCAGAATTAACGCGATCCGCGAATTGAATTCGGAATTGACCTCCGACCCCCAATCCAGTGCCTTCGTCGTGATGTGAATTAAATGTACTTACGGTTGATCTCACTCCTAAGGAAACGGTACCTCCTCGGCTGCCTTTGTATTTCACCGCCGGTTCTCGGAGCTGCGATAAACTTAGAAAAGGCAAGAGAAACAATAATGTGGTAGTTTTACTCATGCTTAGTTAGTATTGGTTGGTTACTATTTAAACGTTTGTAAGAAACAAATTATTACTTCAAACAAAAAATGCAGCTCGAAAGCTGCATTTAAGATTTAGTTACTGAATTTCTCAATGACTTCCTGAGTCACTCCAGTACTTGAGAATCCGCCGTCATGAAATAAATTCTGCATTGTAACATACCTTGTTAAATCAGAAAACATTGCAACACAATAGTCTGCACAAGCCAAAGCTGATGCATTTCCTAATGGTGACATTTTTTCTGAGTAATTAATAAATTCATTGAATCCTTTCACACCACTTCCCGCTGTTGTCATTGTTGGTGATTGAGAAATTGTGTTGACACGAACCTTATCCGAAATACCGTAATGGTATCCGAAGCTTCTCGCAATTGATTCTAAATAGGACTTGTTATCTGCCATATCGTTATAATCAGGAAAAACACGTTGAGCTGCAATATACGTTAGAGCTACAATTGAACCCCATTCATTCATTGCATCTAATTTCTTCGTTGTTTGCATTACTTTGTGAAAAGACAACGCAGAAACATCTAGTCCTTTCATCGTCCAGTCATAATTTTCATCCGTATAGTGCTTTCCTTTACGAACATTAACAGACATTCCAATGGAGTGCAAAACGAAATCGATCTTACCTCCCAAAATTTCGACTGATTTAGAAACTAAGTTTTCTAAGTCTTCAACGCTCGTTGCATCTGCAGGAATAACAGTACTTCCAGTTGCCTCAGCAAGTTTATTGATTTCACCCATTCTCATTGCAATAGGTGCATTCGTTAAAACAAACGTCGCTCCTTCTTCATGAGCACGTTCTGCCACCTTCCAAGCTATCGACTGTTCGTTCAATGCTCCGAAGATTATTCCTCTTTTTCCTTTAAGTATATCGTTCGCCATTATATAATGCTTTAAGTCTACAAATTTAGAATAATTAAGCAGTTATTAGTCCATATCAATCACCAATCCATCGTAAGCGACGAATACGTTTTCTGGAAGCAATTTCTCGATTTCCTCATGTGTTCCCAATAAGTGAGAAATGTGTGTCAAATAAGCCCTCTCCGGTCGAATATCTTCAATAAAAGCCAAAGCTTGTTCCAGATTGAAATGCGATATGTGTTCTTCCTTTCTCAAGGCATTCACAACCAAAACCTTTGATCCTCTTATTTTATCACGCTCCTCAGTAGCAACCGTTTTTGCATCTGTAATATATGTGAAATCCTTGAACCGATATCCAAAAACAGGCATTTTATGATGCATCACTTGAATTGGAAGAACTGGAAATCCTTCAATGATAAACGCTTCATTCTGAATTAGATTGATATTGACTTTCGGAATACCTGGGTAACTATTTGCCGAGAACACATAATGAAATTCTTTGTGTAAAGCTTCTTGAACAGGCACGGAACAAAACACTTCCATATCTCTTTTCTCTGCAAAATTGAAAGCACGCACATCATCCATTCCAGCCACATGGTCTTTGTGTTCATGCGTGAACAGAATGGCTTTCAAGGTCTTCACTTTACTTCTAAGCATCTGCTGCCTAAAATCCGGTCCTGTATCTACAACATAATTTTCACTATTAGACGAGACCATTATTGAGCTTCTTAAACGACTGTCCTTAATGTCATCCGACGAACAGACGCTACAAGAGCAAGCAATTACTGGAACTCCTTGTGATGTACCCGTTCCTAGAAATGTGATTTTCAAGTTATCATTCATTTGAATTCTAAAAATACATACTTAAATTGCAATTCAAATACGATAAATTGGATTCTTTTTCAAAAAGCAACGAATTGAATCTTGATTTATGACTAAAAGTGAACCTATTTAATTGGAACAGAAAATAAATAGGTGTTAGTATATTAAAAGTCTCATTTTATATATTTCACCAATAGCGTCTTAAACGTTTCTGATTTTGGAGAAATCATAGGTGTTTATTGACTTTTAGCGCGGAAAAAGTTGGTTTCAGAAAAGAACGCCTTGATATAATTGATCTTTAGGAGGATCATTACATTCTTCAAATGGTTGATCCAACCATTGTTGGATATCTATTTTAACAAAAACATTAAGCCTAATAAAGGCAACTAGATTGGATAAGTGCCAATGGCAATTTGAAAGCGAAAGGTGAACAAGTTTATCTTGATGAAAAGTGGGAGAAAATTGGAGAGTGGCACTATTATAATGATGATGGAGTTCTTATCAAAAATGGAAACGAATAGATAGAAAGTGCATAATCGAGTAGACGGCTCCGCCAGATAACCTTACGGAGTGCGCCTCTCACACCACGACAGTTTCATTGAAAAAGTACGTAAGGGTCTATTATCACATTCCTGCTTGGTTTATCATGAGCTTGCCGCAGGGTCTCAGTTCAGACTTTTGTAGTCTCGCTTACTTCACTGCATGGATCACTACACCGCGCAGCAGCCACGAAGTGAAACCCGCTTGCGACTTACTAATACTTACAGGCGTTACCCCCATCGCATAAGAGACTTTCACTCTTTGGACTTACTTCTAATTTTTCATAAATGAACTTTATTTATATTTACCATTCAAGGCACACACGCTAAAAAATCATATCTTGTTAAATTAAGAAACGCTTTTAGCGTAATCGTTAGGAACCATAGCCCATAAAAGATTTGAAAACATATTTATTCATTCAATACAAGCGATTTTGTCGAATTTCATTTAAAAAGGGGATGCATCCCTTAATAAGTGGTTTATTGATCTCTATTATCTTCTTTAGTCTATCGGTTTTAATTTTCTCAAAAATCGCATTTCCAATGTACGCTTATTGTCTTGTGGGAATTGCTTTTATTGCGCGCATCTCAAGTAAAAAGAGAGTCGAATTCCTTGAACGATGTTTCAAAGAAAATGAATTTTATAGGATTAGGATACTGGAGAATGGAATTCTTGCCCTTCCTTTTGTTTGTTTTCTCATTTATAAAAATGAGACCTTACTTTCAATTGGGTTATTGCTGAGTTCGTTTATATTGACACTACTTCCTGTTCGTGCCAAGTTCAACATTACCATCCCTACACCTTTCGGGAAATTTCCATTTGAATTCACTAGAGGATTTCGTCGTTTTTTTCTTCTTCACTTTGTTGCATATTTCGTTACGTATTTTGCAATTGAATCGAACAACTTCAATCTGTCCATATTTATTTTATTGATCACTTTTCTAATAAGCGCGGTCTACTATTCATTTGTTGAGCCTCTATATTTCTTGTGGATTTATAATCACAATCCGAAACTCTTTATCAGGCATAAGCTTCGAACCATATTTATGTATTCCTTGGTACTAGAATTGCCCATTGCAATTTCATTATTTATTTTCTTTCCAGCCCAATACTGGATAACTCTAATTGCTTTATTAATTGGCATTTCATATGTTGCTTTATTTATGTTGATGAAATATGTTAGTTACCCCTTTGGAGTCACCTTTGCAGACGAACTCATTGTAGCAGCCTGCGTTTTGTATCCTCCATTGATTCTAGTCGTCGCCCCTCTCTTTTATTATCGTTCCGTTAAAACCTTAAGTAAATTTCTCCATGATTAAAGTTGAATCCCTCATTAAGTCTTTTGGAAAAAAAAGAATTTTAGACAAAGTAAACTTTTCATTTGAACCTGGGAAAGTATATGGCATCGTTGGTAAAAATGGTGCAGGTAAAACTACATTATTTGAGTGTCTTCTGGGACTTGAATCTTATTCTGGAAAAATTGAATGCTCACTGGGATCGGTAAAAAATATTGCTGGTTATCTTCCAACAAACCCTTACTTTCTTTCCTTTTTAACTGGTAAGGAATATTTACAATTAATGTGCAATGCTCGCAACATTAATATCAGCAGTTTCAGTGATAAAAACATTTTTAACTTACCTCTACATCAATATGCTGAGACATATTCAACTGGAATGAAAAAGAAACTCGCACTTACAGGAATTCTTCTTCAAAAAAATGAAATTTTTGTTCTAGATGAACCATACAATGGAGTAGACATTGAGAGCAATATTCTAATTAGCGAAGTCATTCAGCGCTTGAAAGAACTCAACAAAACAATCATTTTGTCGTCTCATATATTCTCAACACTCAAAGACAACTGCGATATTCTTTATTATGTCAATAATGGAAACACTTCTGAAGCTATTGAAAAGGAACAATTTTCTTCAATTGAGACGCTCCTCAAAGGCAAGGAAATAAGTTTAACGAAATTCGATTTTTAAAAAGACGGCTGCTAACACACGCTACATCCCATTACAGGTCTAAGTTTCGTGAAATCAGCCTTTATTAACTCAACTATATGCAAAAGCTAGTTTACACTAAATCGTTGCACCGTGGTTTAGTGTAGAACTGTTATAGGGCTTGGGGGTAAAAGATAGTGCCCTACATTGTACCACTTAGTTCAGAATAAAGTGTTTCGGTTGTCTGGGTTTGTGTGCATTCTTTTAGTAGTTGTTGAACGATACTTACCAATGCTTCCAAATGCTGCTTTAAATGTTCTGGGTTATTCCATTGCATTAATCGTGCGCCCTGTTCAATTAAAACAATTCCTTGTATTAGAATCATTTCATCGGTTAACCTTAAAACCGTTTTGAGTTCTTTTTTCTTGTTCATACATAATGCGTTAAATTAAACGTGAACTCATTGAAAAAAATAAATGTAGGGAACATGTGGGGAAAGAAAAAAGCCAACCAACTGTTGAACAATTGATTGGCTTATTAATAAGTGACCCCAGCAAGATTAACTTTCCTTCCGTCGTTTCTTTCACTCTTTCCTTGAAAGAGCTCCAGGTCGAACAGGTTCGAATATCGGGAAACAAAAAAAAGCCTTCCTAATGGAAAGCTTTTTTGTGACCCCGGCAAGATTCGAACCTGCAACCGCCACATTCGTAGTGTGGTACTCTATCCAGTTGAGCTACGGGGCCTTTTTTGCTTTATTCTCACAAAGCGAGTGCAAATATACTTGGTTTTTTCTTTAGAGCAAGGCTCTCGTTAACTTTATTGAAAATTTATTCAATCTCAGCCGATATTCCTCTATCCAGCAATGCAGTACACATTGGTTCTAAAGTATCATAGTCAGCACGCTTCACTTGGCATTTCCCTTTGTAATGTACCAACCATGTGCATTGCTCCGCCTGAATTGGCTTGTGTTTACACACTTTTATCAATGAATCAATAACATGATCGAATGTATTGTAATCGTCATTGTAAACAATCAAATCTTTATTTTCTATTAGAGTCTCAACCGTTTCTGTCCCTACCTGCTCTAATGTTTCCGTTTCTACCATACCTATTTATTTTCTTCTAATTCTAACTCGTCTTCTGTCTCTATAATAACCTTTGGATTGATACCAAACAACTTTATTCGCTCCAACATTGCATCTAAGTCATCTTCATCCACTCCAAAGATCATTACCTCTGTGCCTTTCAGCGTTTTGAAAATCTCGCGTCTATAATTGCATCTCAACATCCAATCCATGAAATCTCCTGGAATAATCGAATCCTTAAAAGCAAACCCTATGATTTCCTGTTTCGTATCCGCCAATTGACCAACAGGCAAATAAACCGTGTCTACATCCTCTCTGAAGTTCCAAATTCTTGGAAGGTAATCAGCGTTCTTGTAAATCACCGACTTAACACGTTTGTCTTTAACGTCGAAGTAGAAACTACCCTCAGCGTTGTATCTATTCAAGACATCCCTTGGGAATTCGTCAAATGTTTTCTTTGTTACGATTTGAACCCTGTGTTCCCATAATTCCATAGGAGCTGTAATCTGCGTCACATTGTTGGTTACGCTATCAATTCGCACAACATCAGATGGTGTAAGAACCCTGTCAACTGGTTTTTCTTTAATCATTTCCGATTGAAGAATTGACCTGCCGTTTTCGTTTAATAACTTTCTCGCGTTTCCAATAGAGATTCTTTTACCATTATAGTAGGCCGTGATAAACGCACCTCCTACTCCACTTTCACGAGCAGCTTTCTGTCTTGGCAAGGCATCTTCTACAGAATCAAATTTACCGCTTGAATAACGGATCAATCCATTCGGTAAACGAATTGTAATGATCTCCAGCATATTGTTTAAATCCTCGTTACCAACAGGTCTATTAAATACGCCTACTTGAACTGTAAAGAACAATCCTTTCATATTCTCAATTGGCTCTGCTTCTGTTGCTCCTGGCGCTTGATTGTACGTCAACTCGGGAACATCTTGAACATCATTACTTACTGGAATACCCAGATTTTCAGCAGTATTCAAAGCAACTTCCATCATTATTTCATTCGTCCCTTTCGGTACACATTCTCCAGAGGCTTCAAGTCTTCTCGCTTCGCCAAATGAAATTCGCTCTCCGTCACAATACGCGACAACGAATGCATCGCCGTATCCTAAACCACGAATATCTTGTTTGGCCTGAACAACAGAGTTGCTATTGTTAAAGAAACCTGCCATGTAACGTGTAATGTTTGTTCCAGCGATAAGTTCACCTGAAACGGGGTTGAATTCTTTGAATACAGAAGAGTTAATTGGCTTTGAGAAAGCACCGACCTGAACTCTGTACACCAAACCTGTTGGGTTTTCAACACCTATTGGAATTTCAATCGAACCGTTGTTTGCATTTGTTCCTTCTGGATCAATTGCAAGCCCAGTTGTTGGAAGGTTAAACAATGCGGTTGCAACAACTGCAGTTTTCAATGGCGTAATTCCTCTTGCTACTAAATTTTGCATTTTCATTGCTTCTTCTGTATTTTCTGGCAACGCTTGTTCGGCCGTGAATTTTTTCTGAGTCAACTCAAGCTCCATTCGAGTTCGTTCCTCTTCCAGTCCTTTTATCTTGTCTACTTTTGTATCAATCTCACCTTGATCCGCCTCTTCAATAATCATTCGTTGAATGGCAGCGCGTTCTCTTTCCAATGTACCATCTAAATTACGCATTTCAATTTCAATCTTGAGCGCTTCTACCGCTAGAGGTTGATATTTTTCGTATTCTTCGGATCCAGATATCTTTCGTTCTTCGTTAAACGTTATCGGCTGTTCCATGGCTTGTTTACTAACCACAGATTCAGTTACAGCGCTTTCTTCCAATTTTTCATCAATCGAATTCAATCTTGATTCCATTAATTCTTTTTCTGCAACAAGTGTTTCACGTTTCGATTCAAGCTCAGGAATATCCTTCTTTTTAGCCGTTTCAATTTCCTTGTCAATCTTAGCGATTTCTCGCGTTATCTCACCAATACTTACTGTGAACCGTCTCTTTTTCACAACCAATTCTTCAGGCGTTGAAAGCGAAATTCCTTTTGACTCTTCGATAGCATTAATCTGTTCTTCCACAATAACTTCTTGAACTTCTTTGTTCAATTCGTCTCGTTTCCGCTTTGCTTCTTTAAGTAAATAGTTTTTCTCGGCTTCAGAGTCGGCACCATCGGCGTTCTTAACCAAAGCTTCAATTTCCTGATCCTCTTTTTCGTAATGGTCCTTAACCATAGCAACAACTGCTTTTTCTAAACCCAAAGAAGTCACTTCCTCAATCAACTTCTCTCCATGATCTTGATCCTTGCGAATCGATTCCTTCACCAATTCATTATCGCGTTCTTCTTGTCGCGTTTGAACTGCTTCTAACTCTTTTGTCAACTTATTTCGTTCGCCTTGAGGCAAGTCTTCTTCCAGTCTCGCTGTAATAGCCGATTCTTCCTCTTGCAACGTTCCCATTTTAGGATCTTCAGGTGTCGTATTTGGATTTGAAGCAATAACATTTGTTTCCAATTCACCGATAGAAACCATAGCTCTGCGGCGCTTCTTGACAACTGCTTCCTTCTCTTCTTTCAACCAGATCAACTCTTCTTCCAGTTCAGAAGTCGATTCCTTTTCAATTTCAACCTCAACCTCACCAATGCGCGTATCAATGGCTTCTTCGTAATTTTCAAGAACCGCAATTTGTTGTTCCAGTTCCTCTTTCGTTGTGCGCTCGGATGTAAGCTCTTCAGGATTTCCTTCCAATAAAGTTCCTCTTAGATTTTTAACAAATTCATCTTTTCGCTCTGGTACTGTATTAACAACTGGAACTCCAGAACCTGCTTCATCTTCACGTTTATTGCTTTCTTCAAGAAGCATACGGAATGAACTCAGTTCTAAATCAACGCGAACGGAAAATTTACGCAATTGAACTTTCTCTCTTGCCTTGATTTCTTTTCTTAATTCTTCTTGAAGCTCAATCTCACGTTCTATTATTTCTTCCAGTGTTTCTGCTATTTGTATTTCTTTGAAGTACGAAGGGTCGGCGTCTTTAATGAACGTTTCTTTATCCTGAGCTGTAATACTTTCAAGTCCTTCAGCTCTAATCTCGTCAATGATCGACTCTTGTTCGATGATCATTTGTTCAACAATAGAGAGTCTTGTTGTTGCCTCTTCGTTGTCAGGGTTCTTGGCAATCTCTTTCTCCAAGACGTCTTTCTCCCTCACCAATTGCTCTAAGAGACCTGCTTCAACAGTTACTGTTCGTAGTTTTTTCTTAAACGGTGATTCATCAGACGCCTTGATTTCTGCTTTAGCATCCAAATAGTTTGGATCGACTTCCTCAATAACACCTTCTTTGGCTAGGCTAATGTTGGCAACAGGAGTTGATCCTTCTTGCAAGGTATAAATCGCCTTCGTTCTTTCAGCTATTGAGGTTTCAGTCGCTAATTCAACTTCTTGAAGTGTTTCTAACGTTCCTTTTGCTTCTTGATTTTCTGGTTTGTTTTTAACAGTCTTCTCAAGTTCCTTGATTTTCGCTTGAACGCCTTTCAGTAACTCTTCTTCTTGCTCCTTAATCGCAATTTCCTTGTCAACTGGCGTTGTATTTGGATCTTCTTCAATTTCCTTAACTGTTGATGCGAATGTCGGAGCTACATCTGTTATTACTTCTTCTTTCGTTGGAGCATTAGCAATTGGAACTGATCCTTCTTGCAAGGTTTCAATCGTCTTCGTTCTTTCAGCAATTGATGTTTCAGTCGCTGATTCAATTTCTTGAAGTGTTTCTAAGGTTCCTTTTGCTTCTTGATCTTCAGGGTTCTTTTTAACCGTTTTCTCAAGTTCTTTGATTTTCGATTGAACGCCTTTCAGTACGCCTTCTTCTTGTTCCCTAGTAGCAATTTCCTTGTCAACAGGCGTTGTATTTGGATCTTCTTCAATTTCCTTCAATGTTGACGCAAAATTTGGTGCGACGTCTGCTATAAGGTCCTCTTTCGTTGGAGCATTTGCAACTAACGCTACTGGAAGAGCATCGATTTTATCTTTTGTTTCTGTAATTTTTTCTTGAACCTCATTCAGAATCCCATCTAAAATTGACATTCGTCCATTCGCATAAGAATCTGTTGGATTTTCGGCGAGTATTTTCTCTGTTGCCTCAATCTCAGCTTCAACTTTAGTCTTAAATCCTTCGTGCGCCGTGAGCGTTTTATTTAATTTTTCTTCTTTTGTTAAGCTCTGATCATTTTCAATATTATAAATTTCTCCTTCGTAATAAGAATCAATTTCTTGAACAACATCCTCCCGAGAAAGTGCAACGTCGGGTGTCAGAAGTTTAAGTTCTTTAGCTTTTACCTCCAAGGCTTTGGTCTCATTTTCGAGTTCCTCGTTGATTCTCTCTAATGCTTTCTTCTCTTCTTCCAAAGTAGCATTCGGTCCTGCTTCCAATTCCACGTCAATTGCACCAATTCGTTCTTGAATTTCCTTTTGAGTTCCCTTGTTGTTATCAATGAGACGGAACGTTTGTTCTATCTCTGTTAATGATGCATCGGCTAGGATTCGTTCTTCTTCTAATTCTTTTTCTCCTTGAATTTTTTCAACGTAATCAACAATTGCCGCTCCTCCATTCAATTCTGGATGCGCTGTTTCCAATTGTTCAATTTCAGTTTTAAAATCAGTTGGTGTCATTCCTGCTATCGCTTCGACTTCCGCTTCAGCCTCGGCCAATTTATTTCTATCAATTGATGGGACAGTCTGCGTTGCCAGTGCATTTTGGAAGCTTGCAAGTTGCGTTTCGATTGTATTCAACTTGACCTCTATATCATGAATCCTCCTTTTCGTTCCATTAATTCCATCTTGAACCAAATTCAATTCAACTTGCTTCGTTGTTATTTCAGATTGAATTTTTTCAAGATCCTTTTTCTTAGCTCCTGACTTTCTTAATTCAAGTGTTCTCAGTGCCGCTTTCAATTGTTGCTCTGCGACTTCGTATTCAAATTTAGATGTTTTCTGCTTTTTAAGGTCTTCTAAAATCTTAAGGCTCTCGTCAACATATTCCCCCATTAGGTTTTCAGGCGAACGGGATTTCACTTTACTTAATACATCATTATTGTCAACCAAAAGTTTCAATGCGGCTTTGTCATCCCCTTCTTCTACGCGCTTCTCAAACTGCTCTTGAATCTTGGCAATTCTATCTCCATCATCGAGAGAACTGCCGCCAATGTTCTCCTCAATTTTAATTCCCAATTCTTTTAACCCTTTAACATCAGCGATAAGCAATTCCTTTTCAATCTGCTTTTGTTTGGCCTCATTAAGCAATTTGTACTTTAAAACAGGATCATTGGTTGCACGAGCTTTGTCGGCAAGCTCCTTTTCAATTGCATTCAAGCCCATAATTCGTTCGGACTTAATCAAGATCTCTTCTCCTAAATTTGCTTCGATTCGCTTTGCAGCGTTCCCGTTTTCAGTGGCTTCTAATTTTAATGACACCAGTTGGGTTCCCACCTCACGAAACGACATATCTTTGAACCCAAGGTCTGCAAGAATCTTTTCTTTCTGTTTTTCATCGTCAAGCGAATCAAGATCGAAATTATCAATATTTACATTTAATTCCGCCTTCTTTCTAATGACTTGAGCGATCATTGCTTCTGCACCTTCTACTTTTTCCCCGAATAGATTTTCAATAAGAATAATTTCTTCACCAGCTTCATTCTTCTTATGTGTAACTCTTTGTTTAAGCGGTATAAATTCATCCAAAAATGGTAATGTAACTGTAAACTTGTATTCTTGATCACTGCCATCAAGCGTAATTATGTAGTCGTATTTACCACCCTGGGGGAAAACGTAAGAATACTTTCCTTTCTCATTTGTTTTTATTTTACCGAGATCAGTTCCATTTGAATGTGTTACAAGCATCACATTCATATCGTTGATTTCTGGATCAATTTCAGACACGAATTCGCCCATGACAATAATTTCTTGAATTGGGACCCTAGCGACCTTTACTTTGTAAACATGTAATTTTCCTGCTTCACTTTGGCGCGCAGAAGCAAAATAAGCATTCTGGAAAAGAGAATCGACTACGTAAAACAGGTCGTCATCTGGAGAGCTTATTGCGAAATCAACATTTTCAGGTGTTTTAAATCTTCCGTTATTACGGTCCAATCGAGACATGAAAACATCATACCCTCCCATTGAGTTGTGTCCCGTCGAACTAAAGTACAAGAAGTTTCCGCTTGGATGCATGTATGGAAAGTCTTCATCTTCATTCGTATTTACCCTTCCAGGAAGCAACTGCGATTTCCCCCATTTCCCATTTGGTAGTCTTCGGCTAACATAAATATCTTTCCCGGTGCTTAAATCTTCTCCGTAACTTGAATAGTAAATTGTTTTGGCATTCGGCGGGTAATGTACAATTGGCGAGTGTCCCATTTTCCTATCCAATTTGGACTGGAATTGATTGCTGACAAGAATTACTCCACCAATCGTTCTCGAATCCGAATAAATATCAAAGAATCTAGCGTCGTCAATTTCTTGCTTCTCTGCAACAATGATGTCGGTAAAAGTGGTTAGTAATTTCTTTCCATTGATACACATTGCAATGGAACGTTCGGCATCATAGCGATCATCCTTCTTTCTCGATTGCTTGTTTAAGTATACTTGATAATGTTTTCTAGCTTCCTCAAATTGATAATCGAGGTGCAGAGCTTTACCTGTGAAAAAGTAGGCTCTCGAATCGATGTCCGCATCCGTAATACTGTATTTCAAATACTTTAGTGCATCTTGTTTCTTATTGGAGTTGTACAGTAGACAGGCGCCATATCTATAGTTCAATTCAAAACTTCTTGGCTCTATTGATAAAATTCGCAGATACAACGATGTAGCCTCAACATATTGTTCTTTTTCAAACAATGCGTTGGCTTTGTCTTTCATTTCCTCTTGACTGTCTTGGGCATAGGCCAATACAGTGATAAAGAGAAATACAAAAACACTAGTGATATGTTTTAAGACCTTCAATACGGTTAATAAGTAAGTTACCTAAATCAGTGGTTATAAGTACGCTTATTTCTTAAAAAGGTTCATTTTGTTCTCCTCACCTTTTAGGAGTCGACCGATGTTCATTTTGTGTGAATAAACAACAGCAGTGGATAGGAATATACTAAACGCGATCAACCACACGGAATCTACTTTAAAGTAAAACACCAAAAGCAATGGAAAACAACAGGCTGCGATCATTGCTCCCAGCGATACAAATTTAGAGCTTATAAAGACAATTAAAAAGACAATGAGGCAAATTCCTGCTGCTGGAGGATGAATCCCAATGATAACACCTAAAGAGGTTGCAACACCTTTACCTCCCTTAAAACCTGCAAACAGCGGTAAAACATGCCCCAACACGGCCAAAAGCGCTGCGACCAATTGTAGAATGATAAGATCTTCAGAGCCCCATTTTCCCACACCGAATAAGAAGGGCAGTGAAACTGCAATAAAGCCTTTAAGAATATCAATTAACAGAACGATAACGCCTGGCTTTTTTCCAAGAACTCTAAAGGTATTCGTGGCTCCGGCATTACAACTTCCGTGTTCGCGCACATCAATCCCATACTTCGCCTTTCCAATCCAAACGGCGGTAGGTATCGACCCTAATAAATAAGCAACTAATCCAAATACTATAAAATTGATCATTTCTCTATAAACAAGTCAAACAGTTTCTTTCGAATAACTGGGTTACTTGTTACTTCGTATTTAAAGTTTTTACTCTTTAGTTTGTCTTCTTTCATTTCCGATAATGCCGAGGAAAACTTTGCATCTCCAGTACTTATAAGCATCAATCCATCCTTCTTAACCATTTCATATGAGAACATATAATCCATTCCACCAGGAATATCAATTAAGGCTGAGAATTTGTCTCCTCCGCCTCCAGAATAAATCTGTTGGTAAAAAGCTCTGAAAGGTACATATTTCATTACAGGTTTTCCATACATATTGACAAGAACTGCAGATTGCACATTTGTAATCAGCCCTGTTTCTTGCATATCACTTTTGAATGAACTCAATCGAATTCCCGTTATTGTAAAAGCAGCATCTCCTAAACTTCCTGGTGCTTTTTTGATTGAAGTTGGATCAATCGTATATTTCGATTTAAAGTCATCTGCCGTTTTCAAGTCATCCCATTGAAGCATTGCTTGTTCAAGTGTAGTCGAATTGAAATCCATTGGTTTTAAACCTTCCAAATCATTAATTCGTTCGGCAACATCTTGAAGCAATCCTTTGTCAATTTTCATCATGTACTTCGCGGTAATACTCATTGACGTTTCGCCTGTGTTTTGATCGTAATTTACAATTCCAACGGCATCAATATCTACTTCCCCGAAATTCATACCCAATTCAATTTCACCGTCACCGTTCATAGAACAGCTTTCGGTATGCAGCGCGATAAAGTTCCCTTTCACCTTTCTATTGATCAATTTTTCTTTAGACCCAATCTGGAATTCCTTTGCTCCATCATTGTATTGTAAGAATCCACTTGCCGTCATCACAATCGGATCTTTGGGAGAAAGCAATGATGATAGGAAAGTAGGATACAATCCAAGGCTATCTGTAACCGGTGAATCGCGCCAAACAATACCTGCGGAAATTGCACCTCCTTCAAGATCCTTCATGTTGTCCTGAACAGGAATCTGAATGTTCTTTGGATCAATTTGAGAAGAGAATGACATCCAGTTTCTATCGAACTTATTGCATTCGTGGTTAATTCGAGTTGCACCATCAAAGAAGATCAAAGGATTGGAAGCATGAACGGCTACCTTTCCATAATAATCGAACTGGGGACTTAATTTAAAGTTCTCCTCCACTTCAATTTTACCTGAACCACGTGTTTGAAATGAGCTGTCTGGTTCAATATCGTTCATCGCAATATAAAAGACATTACTGTCTAAATCAAAATAGGAGTAGACGCCTTGAGCCTTGTATTTCCTTCTCGCCAAAATTTCAACTTCGGCATCTTCGAATTTATGGAATTGAGTTACGTAATTCGCCACTACTCTAGAGTTTACGAGTTTATCAATTTTCGCTTTTTTCCGAATATTGATTTTCATACTGTCTGGATAAATACGAGCATCTGCAATATCGACATACTCTACTTCATTACAATAAATTGTTTTTCTCTTGATATCGAACTTCGCTTTTGGTGCTTTAAATTGAAGCGAATCTTGTTTTGGATGTGTCGAATAAAAGTTAGGTCCTTTTAAGTCAATTCCAGCTTCAATGGCCATATCCTTATCATCTTGACGTTCCATTTCAACTTCGAACGCATCCATGAACCATGTGAATTTGTCCATTCTACACATGTATTGATTCACTGGGAAATAAACTTCAGATTCACCTTCGTTAGAATTAAACACTCCTGATCGATCCTCGAATGAAATATGAGAATTAACATTCGCAGTATTGAAGGCTAAAGGATCTTCTCCAGCGGCGTAATCCTCATCATCGTTTTTCAAACTAAAGCTGGCAGTATCTGCATCAATATCCCAACGTTTATAGTTGAAATTTTCAGATATCAATGTCGCTCTTTCGAAAGACATCAAACCTTTTCCAGTCATTCCATTTGGACGAATTTGCAGTGTTCCTTTCAACTTGGCCTCTCCTCCGAAGAACTCTAAATCCTTTTTAGGCATTGAACTCGCCCTCAAAACGTTTTTATTTGGAACATAAGTAATGTAAGCTGCATCCGAAATTACCGGGGGAAACTGAACTCCTGTCGCGCTCGGTTGGTTTACAAATTCCACAACCCCAACTGTAGAATCTGGCAAGAAACTCAACAAGCTCTTGGACACAGAAGTAGAATTAATGAAATTAATCGTACCAGCTCCTTGTAATCCTTGGTGGGAAAGTAAAATTCTATTTTCATACTTAGCATCTGTCCCGTAAAATCTGTATCCACCTGTTGGTGTTTCTGTTAAAAACCCAAATGAATAATCCGGCATCAACTTAATTTCTTTCCGGATCACTGGAAAAATCCCAGCTGACGTCAACTCTCCTTTAAAGTTCAATGAAGTATCAATGAACGTGTTTAAGTTATCCAACCTAAACGTTTCCAATGTATAGTAAAATCGAGTGCTGTCATATACCCCTCTAAAAACATCTTCTGAATTGTAAAAAACCTTTGATTTAGAAGTGGAAATCAAGCTTGGATAAATATCATTTCGTCCATTTTTACCAGACTTATTGGTTGGTTCATCAATAAAAACCTCGCCTGAAATACCTGAAATACTACTTACCATTCTTACTAAACCAGGACCGTGCTCTTTTTTTATAGGAGATACTCGGAAAACGGATTCATTCGTTTGAAACAATTTGACTTTGAAATCATCATATTCAAAACTAGCCGCTACGACATCCATTTCAATTTTCCCAGCATAAAACCATCCTGAAAAATTGAAATCACGATTCTTGCGAACCAAAACCTCATTGCCATCGGGAATAATAAGTACGTGGTTTGATTTGGAAATATCGACAACGTCAACAGCGCCGATGCTAAGGTTTAAGCTTCTTAAATCAAAAGAAGCAAAATCTTTCATGAGTCTTCTTTTATTATTCATGTCGTCATAAATCGAATCAAGATAGTGCAAGTCGGGTGTTGAGTCAATATAAACTTGAGAATACTCTTTGAGGATTACTGGCTTTATCTTTTCAGTTAAATCGGAAACAAATGCAATATTATCGTAGTCAGCAGTTCCGGCCTTCGCTTCCACAAACGTGAGTAACTTATCATTTATCTGAACTCGTTTTTCTTCTGAATCGTAGGTTATAAAACCCAAATTCGACAATTGAATCAATATTGATTTGGCCTGAGAAATCTCCATTCCAAGTGCTGAAGCGGCTTTCCCTTCGTTCATTACGTCCTTATCGTATTTATAAGAATAATTTGCTAACAACACCAATGGATGAACGCGACTTAACCCTTGCAATCTATCGTAGAGTCTTTCGTCGAAGAAGTCATTCGATTCAAATCGACCAACCCTTTGCTCACGACCGGTTCCAAATTCATAAGTCAAGGCAAGGTTTTCTTCTCCAACCGTCCAAATAATTTTTGGAACCAGAATGTTTAATTGATGGTAAGAATCGACAAAAGCGGCTTGTCCTATCCCAGCATTACCTCTTGTTAATATGACATTTTTCTTTTCAAAATCATACAAGAAGTCAATTCCAGGATGATAAATCGAATCCCCTGAATTCAAATAAACTGACGTTTCTGCTTGATCAATCTTAATCTTGTCTTTTTGAACAATGATTTGCTTTGATTTTGCAAATATAAATGGAACACCATCGCGTTTAACTGTAATTCGCGAAGGAACAGAACTTGAACCCGTACCGTAAAAATTCTGTCCTTTCATCTCAAAACCACCTACATAATCAACATTGGGAACGATCTCTTTAATAATTAGCCTTTGTTGAAAAGAAAGAAATTGTGGGAATTTCTTATCTACTTCTCGACTGATTTTAAAAGCTCGATCCATCAACCGGCCTTTAATAGGGGCAGCAAAATAGGGTGTTGTTAATAAAACGGTATCAATTGTAATTGTAGACTTTGTCATTGAAAGGTCAAAGTACCTCAATTCAGCAAAAGTTGTTTCAGCGGACAAACCTACTCTTGCCCATGTAATTTTCCCTTCAGAACCTTTCCATTTTTTAAGGACAGGATCATAAACTCCTTTTGTATTCTTTATGTGAATGCTATCGAGAATTTTAACTTTCTTTCCTTCTTTCCGATTAGAAACGCGACAGGCTAGATCTCCTCCAGAAAAATTAATTATAGCATTTTTCTGGAATTCAAAATTGTAATTTCCACCGGTATAGTACCAATCAAAATCAGAAGAAGATGCGATTCTTCTTTCTGAAAAGAAGCCTGCAGAGAACTCAATAAAACCAGTGAATTTTTTCTTAATCTTATAGACAGCTAACTTATCAATACTTTCGTGCCATGCGTCATAACTATCTGTTGATTGCTTTTTCTCTACAAACGAATATACTGAATAGATGTAGTGGTAAATTTCTGGATACGGCTTAAATCTTTTTTCAACTAAGATATTACATGTAGCCACCATCTTATTGAAATACTTGTCAGGCATATCGCCGGATTCCAATAACATTACTGGCAACAAATTTTTCGCAAAGGATTTTGATTCGCCTTTTCCATATTCATTTAATTGTTTTTGAAACTCTTTTACAAACTTTTCTCTATCATTCGAATACGTTTGACCTATAACCGTGAAAGATAACAACACGACAAGACCTGCAAAAAGGTTTCTAGTCCACATAGTTTTTTGTCTTTAGTTTATTTACTCAACTGAATTGCAGCCCACTCGTCTTTTCCTAAGACTTTCGTTTGCTTCAATTCAAATTGTTCGGCAAATGCCGTCATTTCCTCAACATCCGAATCAAAGAAACCGCTGAGCAGAAGGGTTCCATCCGGAATTAAAGCTCTTGCATAATCACTCATATGTGCTTTCAAAATATTCTTGTTGATGTTTGCAATTATCAATCCAAATTGTTCATCTCCCACCAAGTCGATATCACCGCACTTTACCTCAATATTCTGACTGCCATTTGAATTTGCATTCAATTCAGCATTCTCAGCAGACCATGATTCGATATCAATAGCAAGGATTCGTTTCGCTCCAAGGTTCTCCGCGACAATTGCGAGAACACCTGTTCCTGTTCCCATGTCTAATACTGCGCCAGGAACTAAGTCCAATTCAAAAAGTGCTTTTGTCATCATCCAAGTCGTTTGATGATGTCCAGTACCGAACGACATTTGCGGCTGGATCACAACCTTCATTCCTTTCGCCACTTTCTCATCGTGAAATGGAGCTAAGATAGTTGCGTATTCTTCAACGAAGACAGGATGAAAATCCGATTCCCATTTTGCATTCCAATTCTGATGTGGAATTATTTGATGAGAAGTTGAAAATGTTCCTTCATTATCTCCTGCAATTGATGTTTTAGAGAGTACTTCTTCCAAGCTTATTTCTGCTGGAGCGTAGGCCAATAAACCTTCCTCAGTATCTACAAAACTATCAAAGCCCAACTCAGAAAGTTCGGCTACCAGAATACCACTCCAAGGATTCTTGGGTGATATGTTTATTTTTAATTCTAATGTATCCATTAGTACGAATCAATAATGGTGCAGAACAAATCTCCTTTTAAGGAAGCCCCACCTATTAGTCCTCCATCAACGTTCGGACAAGAAAATAACTCTTTTGCATTGTCTTGGTTACAACTTCCGCCGTAAAGAATTGAAACATTTTGTGCTGTTTCATCATCATAACGTTCATGAATCCAAGTGCGAATTGCTCTGTGCATGCTTTCGGCCTGATTAGAAGATGCTGTCATTCCAGTACCTATAGCCCAAACTGGCTCGTAAGCAATGACCTTACCCATCATTTGTTCTTTTGTTAAATGAAATAGACTTTCTTCCAATTGCATTTTAATAAACTCCAATTCTTTTCCTGCTTCGCGAATCATTAATGGCTCACCACAACAAAAAATAAAATCAAAATTGTTTGCCATGGCCGCATTCACTTTCATTTTTAAGAGTTCGTTTCCTTCACTGAAAAAAGCCCTTCTTTCGCTGTGACCAATCAAGCCAACAGTTGCGCCAGCACTTCGCAATTGACCAATGGATAATTCACCCGTGAATGCGCCTTTCGCTTCCGTGTGGAAATTTTGCGCTCCGACTTCTACCCTATCATTTTTGCCTTCAGCGACAGCGTTGATAAAAACGGCTGATGGAAAAACGATAACTCTAACGTCATCTTGGGAATTTTTGATTCCACGTATGAGTTCCTTGGCTTCATTTAACTCAATGTTCATTTTCCAATTTCCTGCGACTATTTTTTGCGGCATTATTTCAAGTGGTTTGATTTGAATGATTCTACAGATGGAGTTGACCTGTAGGCATACTTAGCTTTTACGACTCCTTTTTCCAATACAATTACTGATGGATTTGACCTTGAAATGATTTTTAATTCAATTTCATCCATCGAGAAAGTTGCGATATTAAACTTGTTCTTCTTTCTGAATCTGTTGATTTCTTCGCGACTCGCGTTACAAATCATAACAAACGGAACCCCTTCCTTATCACAAGCAGCTTGTAATTCTCTCAGTTTATTAAGGTTCGACCAAACTCCATCCTCAAGGCTTTTTGAAACAAGCAATACGATTCGTTTTTCATTAATAATCGCACCCATCGCATCGATGTCGAGCAGATCTTCTGGATAACTTGTCAATGTATCTAGAACGGGGTATGACTCTGGCGGGTATTCATCCAAGTTGTATTCTTCAAATGTGAGATCGTACGTCGAACTGTCGTAATTGTCTTGAATCCGGATCATTTGAACGGCATTGGTATCCATAAATGTTCGAATCATGTTCAAACTCATTTCAGTGTTGGATAAATCGGCAATGTCAACACTTGGATGGAAATCCATAATCGACGCATTAACAGTTTCTATAACTATCGTTTGGCGCATTACTTTAAACTTCCAGTTCAAAGTATCTTCCCAGATTTTTGAATTCGTGTATTCCTTAGAAGAACCATCATAACTGCGTTCTTTCCCATTCTTGATGTTTTCATAAACGGCCATGTTAACGTACTCGCCATCAACACCATCATTCATTTTTTTATGCAAATTGGCCCCTATCGCGTATGGTCGATAATCTTTAATTGGATTGTACATGAGAACGTAGGTCACCATGAATACACAAAGCAACGAGACTCCAAGAGCAGTGCCATAATAGTTTCCTTTATTTTCACCTAGAGCGCGTAAAGTCCAGACTACAGTAAAAACAATCGAGAGTCCGATAAGAATATACAAGTTCCAATCGCTCAGCCAAAAGAAGAAGATGACAATGATAATTGACGCAATTGCATCAAACCATTTACCACCGACCCTCAAAAGCCAGAGTGAACCTATACTAGCTGCGATTGCAAAGAAAATTGGGAAATACCAACCAAAGACCCAAGAGAAGAATACGACGAGAAGCATCGACGCTGAAATCATCACAACGTTTTGTTTTCTGGTATTCGGTTTGATTATCCATTGGGCAACGAAAATCCAGATCACCAAATACAGCAAAACTAAATCTTTCCAAAGTGATTCTTTCGGCGATAAAGAGCGTCCCACCGAACCTTTCATCGCATCTCCAAAGCACCCGCAATCGGCTACGCATTGAGGTGTTTTCATTTCAGCAATAACTACTTCCTTTTTGGATTGAGAAACTACTGAAACTAAGATTTTATACTCTGTACCATTCTTTTTGGCGTCATTTACTGCTAATGTTTGGACCTTGGCCTCCTCAAGTTTCATATTCGCTAAGGAAGCATCACCAGGATCAGACATTACGTAGGTATCATGATCTAAGAATCGTACATCAGGATCGCACGTTGATGTATGCCATGTTAAGAACGTAAAGAACACCATCATGAATAGCATCAAATAGGATACGATCTTCACCTTACCACCAATGATAATCAGCACACCGAGAACAATTTCAAAAATACAAACGAGGACACTTAAGAAAAGGGCCCATTCGATAAAGTATTCCATAGAAAAACCGGGCGCTCCGAAGATCTCCTTCACTCTGTACGCCAATGCTCCATCTTCAAAATACTCTTCTAGCTTGTACGAAAACCCAATCGGGTCGTTTGCTTTAACCAATCCAGAAACAATAAAAAGACCACCGACAAGTGCTCTTGACACACCCGACATCATTAGCTTTCCTTTGAAAATAACAAGGCCAGCAATACTGAGCAACATCAATAACCAACCGATAATTTTATAAAGCAGCGAATGGCTAATTGCTCCGTCATGGTAACCTGCAACAAGGAACGTAAGTCCAATTAGGTTTAAAGCAATAAAAACAATATTGAAGACCATTGATCTCCCTTCGAGCGTAATTTTCTCTTTCATAACTTATACTTTTTGTCCTACTTGCATGTGAATCAGCGCAAATACTGAATAATTGAGCATATCAAAATAATTGGCATCAATACCCTCACTAATTAAGGTTGCGCCATCATTGTCTTCAATTTGTTTCACTCTAAAAATCTTCTGAAGAATTAAATCTGTGAGTGAACTCACCCTCATATCTCTCCAAGCCTCACCGTAATCATGGTTCTTTTTCACCATCAAATACGTCGCTTCGAGTGCGTATTTATCATACAATTCGATCGCCAAAGAAGCAGGCAATTCCATTTCAGTTAAATCCGTTTCACGCAATTGAATTATTGCCATTAAGCAGTAATTGACTATCGCAACGAACTCATCTTCTATATTTTCACCAACTTTATTTTCTCCGGTCACTTGAACTGTCCTAATTCGCTGTGCCTTGATGAACAATTGATCCGTCAAAGAACTGGGACGCAAGATTCTCCAAGCAGTTCCATAATCCTTTGTCTTCTTAGAGAAAATATCTCTACAAACATTCATTACATTTGCGTACTCTGTGTTGGTATTACTCATTGATTTAACTATGCAAAATTCAGACGTTGAAGATACAAATTTTCCTAGTAATTATAGCATTGTTGCGGGCGATAAGTTGATCGATTTATCAACACCGCTCGCGATGGGGATTGTCAATGTGACACCTGATTCCTTCTACAGTGGGAGTCGCTCCCAATCCGTTAACGAAATTTTAACGCGCGTTAATGATATGTTAAACAATGGAGCGGGCATTTTGGATATCGGTGGTTACTCCTCTCGCCCAGGCGCAACGGACATTTCAATAGAGGAAGAAACAGCTAGAATTCAACCGGCCATTGCTGCTATTTCAAAGGAGTTTCCAGATGCCATTATCTCGATCGACACCTTTCGTTCTGAGGTCGCAAAGATCGCAATTGAAGAAGGTGCACACATGATCAATGACATTAGCGGGTTTGGAATTGACCCGGAAATTGCAGATACAGCAGGACATTACAGAGTTCCATACATTCTAATGCATATCCAAGGAACACCGCAAAACATGCAAAAAAATGTGGAGTATAACAATCTATTTGGAGACATCTCGAAGTACTTCTCTAAAAAAATCGAAATTTTAGAATCGAAAGGTGTGAAGGATATTATTCTAGATCCTGGCTTTGGATTCAGCAAGACAATTGACCAAAATTATGAGCTTTTGGATTGCCTAGAACATTTTCGTTTTTTGGAACGGCCAATTCTCGCGGGGCTTTCTCGTAAGTCAATGATTTACAAAAAACTGGGAATTACACCCGAAGAATCACTTGAAGGAACGATTGCGCTGAATAAAATCGCTTTGCTTAAAGGCGCGAAGATTTTGAGAGTGCACGATGTGAAGGAAGCGGTGGAGTTGATTGTTCGATAGTTTGATTATTCGATTGTTCGATGCATGCTTAATCAAAAAGAGAACTGCTAAGCGCAAAAGAGAATCGATTCGAGTTATTGAAATTTTTAGGAATAAAAATTAAATCCTGTTTTATCAATAATGCTTTGTGAACCTTGAATACCTCCGGTGTGGATGAAGATGATTTTTTGGTTGTCTAGCGTTCCTGATTTTGCAAGATCCATTAGAGCATACATCGTTTTTCCGGTGTAAACAGGATCTAGCTTGATCGTGTGATTGGCGTGAAAATCGCGGATAAATTCGAGCAGTTCTTGAGTGTACTTTCCGTAGCCTCCAAAATGATATTGGTCACAAACTACAATTTGGTTTTCGATTTGATCGATGGCTTCTTGAGACAAGGCGGCTTTATTAAAAAGCGCGTTCATCTCTTCAAATGAATTAAAGCCTTTCAGTGCAGGAACGACATACATTTTCTGTTCTTCGTCCAATCCCAAAGCCAATCCGCAACTCGTTGTTGTAGTTCCTTGAGCAACGAAGATTGAATCAAAGTCCCCGTCAATTTCAGAAATCAATTCTTGACATCCGATCATTCCTAAATAATTCGCGCCACCTTCCGGAACAACGAGGAAATTTGAACTCTCGAGTAATAATTCTTCGTGGTAATACCGTTCGTTTCTTAAGCTGTATTCTTCGCGTGAAATGAATTGAAGCTCCATTCCATACTCCTCGCATCTCGCCAAGGTACCATTGCTCTTGGAATTCAATTCCTTACCTCTAACGATACCTATACTTTTCAACCCAACAGATGCACAAACCGCAGCCGTAGCGACCAAATGGTTCGAATAAGCGCCACCAAAAGTCAAGATACCTGAATTCTTTTGATGAACACATTTGTCCAAATTGAATTTTAACTTTCTCCATTTATTCCCCGAAATTTCGGAATGTAAAAGGTCGTCTCGTTTAATAAAAAGTTCGATCCCTCTTTCTTGAAGAAAAGTGGATTTAATTTGCTGTATTACGGATTTTTCTAAATCAATCATGATAGAACACAAAACTAATCTAATTTGAATTAAATTTGCAGCATGAGTGATGATATGTCTGGTTTTTCTAAACGCGGAAACTTAAATGCCGAAGATTATTATTT